>JAESSV010000083.1 GCA_016763895.1 Magnetovibrio sp.
GGAAGCGAATTTTGAGGAGTGTTTCGAGGCTGGAGAGCGGTTTCTTGAAACTTGTAAAATAATAAGTCAAAAGGAATGGTATAAAGAGGCGGCCTTCCAACTCCACCAGTCCACAGAAAATTTGATGATGGGCAAGTTCACAGCGCCCACCAAAGCCAAAATCGCGGACGCCTTGGCCCCACGCGCTTTGTCATCAAAAGCACCCTGCAACGCCATGTAGCCCAGATAGAAGAAAAACAAAATCAACATCGACGTTAGGCGCGCGTCCCACACCCACCATGTGCCCCACATGGGCTTGCCCCACAACGAACCTGTCACCAACGACAAAAACGTAAATGCTGCTCCGGTCGGCGCCGAGGCCTTGCCCGCAACGTCGGCAAGCGGATGTTTCCAAATCAACGACACGGCGGCCGAAACGGCGATGCCCGCGTATACAAACATGCCCATCCACGCCGCAGGAACATGCACATACATGATGCGCACGCTTTCGCCTTGTTGATAGTCAGCCGGAGACGTGAAAAACGCCATATACAAACCGGCAACGAACAAAATGACGGTGCCCCCAATAACCCAGGGTTGGACGGCCGTGGCGATACGAAGAAAGCGAGTTGGGTTGGCAAAACGATGCATTTTGATCCTGCTGATGTTGCTATCTTTGAAAGGAGAGTTGCTTGTGCGGGACTTGTTGTACTGAATTTTTGAGAGTTTGCCTATAAAAGCATGGCGCAATTGAGGCGAAAACGGGCTTTTTTTGTCAAAATTCGCTTTAATTTAGAATTATTCTACGGGTTGGCGCAACGCCGCAGCCGCAGCCCATGGGGTTAAAGCCAGCGTGGCGACTAAAATTCCACCCAAAATAAACAAATGCGGACGCACCGACAAGTCACCGATGGCGGCATCCACGGCCGACACGCCGAAAATCAAAACCGGAATATACAACGGCAAAATCAACAAGGACAGCAATACGCCGCCCCGCCGAGATCCCAAAACCAACGCCGCCCCCACGGCCCCAATAAGGCTTAAAGCGGGCGTGCCCAATGCAAGGCCCAACATTAACACCAAGAAACCTTGGTCGGGCAATTGCATCAACACACCCAGCAACGGCGCGGCAATAATCAAAGGCAATCCGGTGGTCAGCCAATGCGCCACCACCTTGGCAATGACAATAATTTCCAAAGGCACCGGAGACAAAGCCAACAGTTCCAACGAGCCATCGTCATAATCAATTTGAAATAAACGTTCCAACGACAACATGGACGCCAACAACGCCGCCACCCAAATGGTTCCCGGGGCGATCCGCGCCAAGACATTGGTTTCCGGGCCGACGCCAAACGGAAACAACACCACGGCGATGACAAAAAAGGCTAAGACCATCAAGGAATCAAAGCCTTGGCGAAAGGACAGGCTTAAATCACGCTTCACAAGGGTTATAAAAATGCTCATAAGGCCATCATTTCTTCAACCGTGGGGGTGGCCACAAAATCAGACAAATTCAGAACCTTTGCCCCCGGCGTATCGACGTCGGCATGGGTCGACAAAACCACCATGCCGCCGGCGTCGCGATGTTTTTGAATGGCCGCTTCCAAACGCTTGATCGTTGCCTTATCAAGCGCCGTTGTGGGTTCGTCCAACAACCACAACGGAGCAGGCGCCGCGATAACACGCGCCAAATTCACCCGGCGCTTTTGCCCCGCCGACAAGAATTGACCCGGCGTGTCGTAAAGGTGCTTGATGTCAAAAACGTCCAAAGCTTCGCCGATATCGGCGGCATCCCCGCCCCGAAGCTCGGCCCAGAACCGAATGTTTTCGGCCACGCTAAGGACCGATTTGACCGCATCGTGGTGGCCCACATAGTGCAGATTTGCGCCGTGCTCATCAAAATCATCCAAGGCGTCTTCGCCGTTCCACAACATTTTTCCAGAGTATGGCTTTAACAAGCCCGCCATCATACGCAATAATGAAGACTTCCCCGATCCATTGGGACCGACCAAAATCAAAGCATCTCCGCTGTTCACTTCAAAATCAAGGCCACGAAACACCATATGTTCGCCGCGCACACATATTAAATTTTGGCCATGAAACTGGGTCATATGCTCACATTGATTATACTTTTCAAGAAGCTGAGACCTTAAACGATCTTCCACAAATGACAAGCCACGTTATAAACGTGTTCTTTAAAAAAAATGGCTGGATCCAAAAGATCCAGCCAAGTTGTTATGCACTGTAATAGAGGTCGTTTCCATAAACAGTCCGGGTCGATAAACAGTCCGGGACGTGTAAAAAAACCAAACTGTAATCTCGGATCAAACGACGCAGCCAACCGGGAGGTCAATCAGCCGTGCCATTTGATGAAGGCATTTAAACGTTCAAATGTGGCTGCTATGTGTCACAATCTGGGTGATATCGTGATTTTGTATATTTGCTTTATCAAAGACCTTGGATTACGATCATCCGCACTTTTAAACTTGTAAAATTAGGTGTTTTTTTTATGGACATCAAAAGCCGCTACATCGTCATTTTAGGCTTAACGTTCGCCGCAGTATCCGGCCCGTTTTACGAGGCATCTGCCGCTGGCCTCAACCTAAAAAACGAACCGATCAGCCCCATTCCGCTGAAGCACAACGAAAACCCGCGCATCGCTAATCTTGGCCGGTTGTTGTTTAATGACACGCGGTTATCCGCAAACAACACGATTTCTTGCGCCACATGCCACGACCCGAAAACGGGCGGTGTTGACGGGCTTCCTGTTTCAATTGGCATCTACGGATCCGTCGGCACCATCAACGCCCCCACGGTCTATAACAGCAGCCTGAATTTCGTCCAATTTTGGGATGGACGCGCCGCAAACCTTGAAGATCAAGCCGGGGCCCCCATTCAAAACCCCATTGAAATGAACAGCAATTGGGACGATGTGATTGGCAAGCTTAAAGCAGATGCCGATTACCGTGTGGCCTTTGGTGAACTGTATCCCAACGGCATCACCCGGGAAGCGATCAGCAATGCCATTGCCACATTTGAACGCACCTTAACCACCCCGAACGCACGGTTTGATCAATTCTTGCGCGGCGACAAAACGGCCATCAGCACAGAAGAATTGGACGGCTATTTATTGTTTAAGTCCTATGGCTGTTCATCGTGCCATCAAGGCGCAGCCGTGGGCGGCAACATGTTTGAAAAAATGGGCGCTCTCAGAGATTACTTCAGCGACCGGGGCAACATCACCAACGCTGACCTGGGCCGTTTTAATGTGACCGGACAGCAAGAACATAAGTTTGAATTTAAAGTCCCAAGTTTAAGAAACATCGCCTGACCGCCCCCTATTTTCATGATGCCTCCGCAAAAACTCTTGAACAAGCCGTCACCACAATGGCCAAATATCAACTCGGTCGTCGCATGAAAAACAGCGACTTAATACGCATCGTAGCCTTTTTAAAGACCTTAACCGGGGATGTTGAAAAATGAATTCAAAACCCGGCATTGGCGTAATCCCCTGGTTTGTATTGGGCACCCTTATGGTGTTGTTGCCGTTCTTGTTTTTCAAGAGCAATTCCATTGACTATGAAAGTCGCGCGCAATTTCTCCATGACATCGCAAGGCTCAAAGAACTGAATGTCACGTTAAACGAAGACATGATCAAAACGCGTTTTGGCTTGTTGCCCAATTACGATAAACTTGTCACAGCCGGGATCGCCGTAACCACGGCGAGCACAATCTTGCAAAAAAGAATTGCGCTTGAAAATAACCGCCCGCTCAACCAAGCCTGGGACATCTATATAAATCATTTAACCGCGAAACAATCCCTGATCGAAAACTTTAAGTCACACAATGCCATTTTGCGAAATTCGGTGCGTTACCTGCCCCTGATCACCCGTGAGTTTGAGCTTGAAAATCAACAGGCATCGGGTTCACGCGAACACGCCAAAGCGATCCGCTCGTTGCTTGAAAAAACCTTGATCCTAAACCTTGACCAAGGCTTTGAGCATCTTGTGGGAATCGAGGGTCTGTTGAAGACCATCAAGGCGGGATCTCAAGATATCCCCAACCGCGCACGCCCCGCCTACGAAGACATTATCCTTCATAGCCAAACCATCTTAACGTTTAAAAAGGCGGTCGATGAATTGATAAACGGCGTTTATGTCATCCCCATCAAGGCCTCCATAGAAAACGTGCTCGCCACCTATTTTACCAAATTCAACGCCCACCAAAAAACCGTTGATATGTATCGCACCGGCGTCTTTGTCGTGGCCGCTTTTTTGATTATCTTGGTCACGTTTGTTTTGTATCGTTTAAGTGTGGCCCGCAACCGGCTGGACGAGTCCGTGACAAAACTTAATTTTCAAAAGTTTGCCCTTGATCAACACGCCATCGTCAGCATCGCGGACGTAAAAGGCAACATTTCGTATGTGAACGAAAAGTTTTGCGCCATTTCCGGCTATACGTCCGACGAATTGATCGGCAGAAATCACCGCATCGTGAAATCAGACGAACATGACAAGGCTACATTCAAGGGCATGTGGAAAACCATATCGGGCGGCAAGGTTTGGCATGGTGAAATCAAAAATGTTGCCAAGGATGGATCGCACTATTGGGTCCGTTCAACCATTGTTCCCTTCTTAAATAAAAACAACAAACCGTTTCAATATGTCTCTATTCGCACGGACATCACGAACCACAAAAATATGGAAGTTGACCTGGTTCACACCAAAGACCTGGCCGTCAAAGCCAATCAATCCAAAAGCGAATTTCTGGCCAACATGAGCCACGAAATCAGAACCCCCATGAACGCCATCATTGGTCTCAGCCACTTGGCATTGCAAACGGACTTAAGCGTTAAGCAATACGATTATGTCTCCAAAATTCTGTCGTCCTCGACAACCTTGCTCCAGATCATCAACGACATTCTTGATTTTTCTAAGATCGAAGCCGGCAAACTTTCCATGGAACGCATTCCGTTTAAGATCGATACCGTGATCGATCAAGTCTGTTCGGTCATCTCTCAAAAAGCCGACGAAAAAGGAATTGACGTTTATATTTCAAGGCCGCCGGGCATTCCAATGCACTTAATCGGTGACCCATTGCGTTTGGGTCAAATCTTAACCAATCTTGCCAACAATGCCGTAAAATTCACCGATACGGGCGACATTGTCATTGCCCTTGAAGAAACCAATCGCTTTTTGGGCCATGTTCAGTTGCGAATATCCGTTAAAGATACCGGAATTGGTTTGTCCGATGCCGCACAGAAAAAATTGTTCAGTTCGTTTTCCCAAGCCGATACCTCCACAACCCGAAAATACGGCGGTACGGGGCTGGGCCTTGCCATCAGCAAAAGCCTGGTTGAATTGATGGGCGGGACCATTGGCGTGGACAGCGAACAGGGCACCGGCAGCACATTTTATTTTACCACCGATTTTGAAATTTCCGAAGAACAGGCCGTCCCTGCCGCTGGAAAAAACCTTGGCATTAAGGGCCTTAAGGTTCTGGTCACGGATGACAAAGAAGTGGCCCGAACAATTTTCTCGCTAATCCTCAAAGGTTTTGGCATGACCGTCAAAACCGTCAAAACCGCGGATAAAGCCGTTCAAGAATTACAGTCCGCTTGCCACAAAGGTGTGCCATACGATGTGGCCATTTTCGACTGGAAGATGCCCGGCTTGGACGGCATTGAAGCCTCTCGAATCATTGCCTTAGAACCTTTAATTTCACCCAAGCCTCATTTCATCTTGGTCACCGCACATGGACGCGAAGAAGCCTTAAAAGAAGCCAAAGGCATGGCATCGTTTGAAATTCTGACCAAACCCATAAGCCCCTCAACCATGTTTGATGCGGTTCAACATGCAATGGACACGGCCTTTTATGCGAAGGTCAACACACACCATGATTTGCTTTCCGACGACACCGCGCTTCAAAGTATTTTAGGCGCCAAAATTTTGATCGTCGAAGACACGCCCATGAACCAGCAAGTCGCCCAGGAATTTCTCGAAAACTTTGGCTTGATCACCACCATCGCCAATGAAGGGGCCGAGGCTCTTGAGATCTTAAAAACCCATGATTTTGATGCGATCCTTATGGACATTCAAATGCCCGTCATGGATGGCATCGAAGCCACCAAAGCCATTCGTAAAATGAAAAAATATAAAGGCTTGCCCATCATCGCCATGACCGCCCACGCCATGAAAGAAGAACGTGATCGTTGTTTACGGGTGGGCATGAATGATCATATTGCAAAGCCGATTGATCCGGACATTCTCTTTAGGACTCTTTTAAAATGGATCAAGCCAGCCCAACGCGATCATACGCCCAAGCCAAACATTCGAAAGTTCACACCCCCCGACCTTCTGCCTGCGCCCATCGACGGCATTAATTTTGAAGTGGGCCTGCGTCATACCTCGAATAATCAAACCTTGTATGTTGATCTTTTACGTCAATTCAAAATAACACAAGCCGATTGTGTCTCGGATTTGATCCACGAACTGCACACCGAAAACAGCCCGGCCGCGCTGCGCCGTATTCATACGCTCAAAGGCATCGCGGGCATGATTGGGGCTGAACGTCTTGCTTTGACGGCGACAACATTGGACCTTAAATTACAAGCGGGGCCGGACTCTGATTACGCGACCGCCCTCACCGAATTCAGCGCACAAATGGACCGTGTTTTAAACGGGCTTCAGGTTTTGATTGAAGAACCAAGGCCCCCGGCACAAGAGACCACATTGACCAAAGTCGATTTGTCCCAGGTGCAAACACATATTGACCAATTGATGGGCCTTCTTCAAAATGCCGACTTGGACTCTCTTCAAATCGCGCACGAACTATCGACAAACTTAAACGCCACGCCCCATGGTGACATGGTTAAAGTTTTGGTCACCAACCTTGAACAATTTGATTTTGCCAAGGCCGAACGCACGTTAAACGATCTCACGGAACGTTTGTCCAAACCCCCTTAAGGAAAATGATATTGACGGAAAAAAAGAACATTCTGATCGTCGACGATGAACCCATAAACATTACGGTTTTGATGGGCTTTCTCAAAGATGATTACCGCCTTGTTGCTGCGACGGATGGTCAACAAGCGCTGGATCGCGCCTCTGCAACGCCAAAGCCCGACCTGATTTTGCTCGACATTATGATGCCCGGGCTCAGCGGTTATGATGTGTGTCGCCAGCTTAAAGGAAACCCCGAAACCCACGATATTCCGGTGATTTTTGTTTCTGCTATGGGCGAAACCGACGACGAGACCAATGGTTTTGAATTGGGCGCCGTTGACTATATCACCAACCCATTTCCCCCCCCGTTGTCCAGGCCCGCATCAAAACACAATTGACCTTAAAAGAAGCCCGCGAGGGTCTTGCCAATCAAAATGTGTGCCTTGAAGAAATGGTTGCAAAACGCACGCAAGAGCTTGCCGCCACCCAAGACATCACCATTTTGTGCATGACCTCTTTGGCGGAAACCCGCGATAATGAAACGGGCAACCATATTCGTCGGACCCAACATTACGTGCGCGCCTTGGCAGAATACCTGAAAACCGACCCCAAATTTAAAGCTGACCTTGACCCGCGTACCATTGAATTGCTTTTCAAATCGGCCCCTCTTCATGACATTGGCAAGGTCGGCATTCCCGACAACATCCTGCTCAAACCCGGAAAATTAACGGCTGAAGAATTTACCATCATGAAAAAGCACCCTGGTTATGGGCGCGAGGCCATGGTCAAGGCGGAACGGAGCTTGGCCGCAGAAGGCACCTCAATCGGGGATGATTCTTTTTTAAAATTTGCCGCTGACATTGCCTATTACCACCATGAAAAATGGGATGGATCAGGCTATCCCGAAGGCCTCAAAGGCACGGCCATTCCCTTGTCTGCCCGCTTAATGGCGGTGGCCGATGTTTATGATGCCTTGACCTGCAAGCGCGTTTATAAGCTGCCGTTTACACACGAAAAAACGCTTGAAATCATGCTGGACGGCAAGGGGCTTCATTTTGATCCCGATATTTTAGAGGCCTTCATGGCCATCTCTGATCAGTTTCAAGAAATCTCGAAAACATTTTCTGATGATTAGTTCAAAACAAGACGGTCGGTCGTTTTTTATGTTATAAGGTCCTAAGTGATTTGAATTACCCATCAAAGGAGCTTCTCAATGGCTGGACTGGACACCTTAAAAACACGCCGCACCCTGAATGTGTCGGGAAAGAGTTACGACTATTTCAGTCTTAAAGCTGCCGAAGAAGCAGGACTTGGTGCCGTGTCCAGGCTCCCTTTTTCCATCAAAGTGTTGTTGGAAAATATGTTGCGTTTCGAAGATGGTCACACCGTCAGCACCGATGATGTCAAAGCCGCAGCCAATTGGGCCAGTGATGCCAAAGGCGGGCGCGAAATTGCCTATCGTCCAGCCCGCGTTTTGATGCAAGACTTCACCGGTGTTCCCGCCGTTGTTGACTTGGCTGCGATGCGCTATGCCATCGTATCGGTGGGCGGAAAAGCCAGCAAAATTAACCCCCTTACCCCCGTTGATCTGGTCATTGATCATTCGATCATGGTTGATTTTTCGGGCACCGATGACGCTTTGGAAAAAAATGAAACCCTTGAATTCATCCGCAACAAAGAACGCTATGAGTTTTTGCGGTGGGGCCAACAGGCCTTTGACAATTTCCGTGTCGTGCCACCTGGAACCGGAATTTGCCATCAGGTCAACGTCGAACACCTGGCCCAAGTGGTCTGGACCAACGACCAAAATATGGCTTACCCCGACACCTTGGTCGGCACCGA
>JAESSV010000007.1 GCA_016763895.1 Magnetovibrio sp.
CGCACGCCCGTGGGGGATGTGTGGGGTGTGGGGCGACGTTGGTCCGCACGGTTCGCCGCCATGGGCATTCAAACCGCCGAAGACTTTGTGGGTCTATCTGAAAATTGGGTGCGGGCCAAAATGGGGGTCACGGGGGCACGCACGTATGTCGAGCTTTTGGGGCAGGCTTGTTTTGGTTTGCAAAGCCAACCCCCGTCTAAAAAAACGTGTATGGCATCGCGCAGTTTTTCCAAACCCGTAACAGATTATATTGAGCTCAAAGATGCCATTGCCACGTTTTCCGCCCGCGCCGGGGAACGTTTGCGCCACGGAGAACTGGTCTGTTGTGAGGTAAATGCCTTTGTGCTTACGGATCGTTTTAAGCCCGAAACCAAACAATCCAACGGATCTGCAACGGTGGCCTTGGCTTCGCCGTCAAATTTAACAACAGACATTACACGCGCAGCGTTGCAGGCCTTGAAACAAGCCTATCGTCCCAATGTCGCGTACAAAAAAGCAGGGGTTATGTTGTTGGGCTTAGCGCCAGAGGGACAAGCTCAACCGACACTTTTTACCGCGTCTAAAATGGACCAAGGCAAAGCCCAACGTTTGCAAAAAGCGCTGGACGTTGTGAACAATTTGAAATTGGGGGGCCGAGATATCGTACGGGTGGGGGCTTTTTCTGGGCCCCAAGGAACGACCAAAAACTGGCACCTGCGCCGCGACCAACGTTCGCCGCGTTACACAACCCAATGGTCGGACTTAAAAACCGTGAAATGTTAATCGTTGGTGACGGATGTTTTAAAGATTTTGGTCATGGTCACAGCCAAATGGTCTTCGACCACGACAACCTCACCCAAGGCAATGATGTTCCCATTGGCTTTGATTTCGATGTCTTCGCCAACCGTGCGGTCCAATTGCACCACAGCACCACGACCCATTTTCAGCAATTGGCTGACTTTCATATTTGCGGTGCCAAGAACAGCCGTGACCTCAAGGGGAACGTCTAACAGGGCTTTATGTTCGTCTTCGTCATTACTCATGGTCATCACTCATCGTTATCACTCACGCAAAGGGAACTTTCGAATCATTTAAAGCCCAAATAGTATAACGCAAAAAAGCTTAAATGACCATAAATGTGATTATTGCACGTTGATTGAGGCCGGAATGGTGGGCATAAGCGTTGTATGGGGCGCGACTTTGGGTGCCGATTTGGGTTGGGTGCCATTGGCTTGGCGCCATGCCATCAATTGAGAACGACGTTTTTTTGCAAATTGTATTTTCTTATCTTTGCCCTTGGGCCGGTTTAACGAGGCTCCTGGTTTAAAAGCGTTCACACGGTTGGCAATGGCTTGACCCGATTGGCGAAAGGTCCGGGCTTGAAAGGCTAAGTTAAAACGTTGCGTCAATGACGTGGACGGCGCTGATGCAATGCCTTTGCTCGACAGGGTGCTTAAGGCGGGTTTCAAGGCATCATTTGACGCCGATGTGATCGGCGTGTTGTGCCAGATTTTAGCGACTTTTTTACGGTACGATTTGTTGAGCACCGGGGTCGTTGAATGATAATCCCCTGCGGCTTTGAGCCACGATTTTGACACCTGAAACCGCTCGTCTAAAAAATCAGCCGCATAAGCCGCATTGGCGTTGGGATCAAAGGCATGTTCAATGCTGACGAACGCATCGGGATGATATTTGAGGTTAATTTGCATACACCCCACGTCGATATTTTGCACGCCATCGCTTTGAAGCGACTTTACAAAAGCCACGGCATCGGCGCGATTGGGCAAAAAATTCCCCTTCCCCCCGGTCGTTACGGTCCATGGCCAGGCAATTGTTGCCTGCCCAGAAGCGTTCCAACGTCCCGATTCTGCAACCGAAATCGCGTTGAGAAGGCCCTTGGGAATATTGAGGCGCCGTTCTTGGTATTGAATGGCGCGTTCACAAGTTTTGGCTTCTCTGTCAATAGGTTGGGGGGATGCTGCAAAAGCATTTTGTACCACTAACAAGCATACTCCAGCCGCTAAGCCAGCAAGAATAGGCCGCATGTTGCGCTTTAAAGCGCGTATGTTTGATATGTTTTCCATATACCATACACAGCAATATTCGTGCCAATTACAGGCCCAGATTTGAGAATGATGCTGTTACGTGGGCAGGCTGGTATCGCCTTCGCCCAGGGGCAGTTGCATCAACACGATGTCGGCCCACGCGTCAAACTTAAAACCGATGGATTTTAAGACGGCTTGTTGTTCGAACCCCAAACGTTTGTGCAAGTTTACCGAAGCTTCATTGCCGGTCCCACCGATGACGGCGACCATTTGACGAAAGCCCAATTGGGTACAACGTTCAATCAAGCTTTCTAACAATTGTGTGCCGACCCCGCGCCCGGTGACATTGGGGTCAACATAAATGGAATCTTCCACCGTGTGGCGATAGGCCGATCGGGGGCGAAATTTTGAAGCATAGGCAAACCCACAAATATCGCCGTCCAATTCGGCCACGATATAAGCGGCGCCGAAATCCAGAATAGATTGATGGCGGTTTAAAATTTCATCGACATCGGGTGCCGTTTCTTCAAAGCTTGCGACACTGTTCGCCACATAATGGGCATAGATTTTTTGGATTGCCGCCGCGTCTTTGGGTTGGAAATCGCGCATGGAAATGTCGGCGGATCTTTGCGGGGCATTTAACATGTCCACATCAAGCCCGCATATGGTTTCGACCAAGGTGCTCAAATCGCGCGCAAGTTTTGAATAACCGCCGTTGCGGGTGATGTTTTCTTCGTCCATGTAAAGGGCGCGATTGACTTCAATTTGCAAGGCATGGCGGTTGTGGCTGGGTTTTCCATAGTGACGGGTGGTAAAGCCCCCCGCGTACGGCGTATTGAGCACCACGTTGTAGCCTAAATCTTCTAAAACTGTGCGGACAAACGTGGTGACTTCGGGGCTGCACGAGCGGCCTTGAACATCGCCCAACACCATGTCCACGCGGCTGTGACCCGGATCAAAATCCATGGGCCCACCGATGGATGGCATGGAATGACAATCGATTAAAAGATAGGTGCCAAATTTGTCATAGGTGGTCTCTAAAATATTGGCGAGAGCCTTGTGATACGGCTTGTAACAATTTTCTATGCGGCTTTGCGCATCGGCAAAAAGAAGCGGCGAAGTGTATATTTCGGCCCCATCCGTAACCACCCGCGCCACCGTGCCCAACCCGGCCCGGACTCGGGAGCTGGTGGTGTTGACCCAATCGGGAAGCTCGTCGCTAAACATTTCAGGGTCCAATTCCCAAGGCTCGCGATTGGGATCTGTATAGGCTCGGGGAAAATGTGCCCGCAGCAAAGGGGCACCAAAAAGAGGCGCATGCTCATAAAGCTGATCGACAAAAGCATCTTCGGAACGGCGCAAAGCCACCGGATCCAATTGACTGGCCGATACGAACGAGGCCGGATAGTTGCATCCGCTGTGCGGGGACGCAAAAATCACGGGCGTGGTTTGCTGGACCGGTTCGCAAACATCGAACGGCACATCAATTTCGCCGTTGGCTTCACGTTTTGACGTCTGAGAATCGGATTTGGATAAAGTGCTCATAAGGGCCTCAAAAGTATTCTGTCCCATGGTGTTAGCGCGCACATGACACGCTTGCAACGTCAAACTGAATAAAACCTCGATTGAGGGCTTGCAATGCGCTCATGAAAAGACTAAAAATCCGCACCTGTCTTACATCGACAGATACCCAAATCGGGCGCGTAGCTCAGCGGGAGAGCACCTCGTTGACATCGAGGGGGTCACTGGTTCAATCCCAGTCGTGCCCACCATGTTAAGGCCTTGGGAAACCAAG
>JAESSV010000084.1 GCA_016763895.1 Magnetovibrio sp.
GCAATAATTTACAGTTGCGGGTTGACCGGGATTTCTGAATAGCTACACTACAATTTCTACACTCAAGCATAGTTTGTACGTTGCGGGTTGACCGGGATTTCTGAATAGCTACACTAGATAGGCGTTAATGGGTTGAAAGTATTGACCCGTTAGCGTCTTTCTTGTTTTTAAACGGGGAAAATGTTGGTCAAAACAAAAGGAGTTGAGAGTGTTTTTCATGCGAATCACGCTTCTTTCCTTTGAATAATTTGATATTTTCGTACTGTTTATCTGTGACCGAAACGATTTGAACACTGCCATATTCGGGTAAATTTCTTTGAATTTTTTGTTCCATAGATTGCCCACGATCCTTGCCCGACACCATGCGATAGTACACGGAAAATTGAGCCATGGCAAAGCCTTGGTCCAAGAGAAAGTTCCTGAACTGTGTTGCGGCCTTGCGGTCTGATTTTTCGACCACCGGCAGATCAAACATGACTAACATCCACAAAATATCATATCCACTGAGCCAACTTTCCCGATCATGCAACATATTCAGAACAGTTTATCGGAAGGTTTTAATGTGGGGAATTCCATCATATTTTCTTTGGTTTGCAGACTTGAGACGAACGTTTGAGCCAAGCGGTACAAAGCATTCATGACGGTGGAATTTCCCTTTTTAACAATGACATCCAAATCAAGAACATGGGTTAGGGTTCTTTTTAAATCCGGCGTTAAATCATCTTCAAACTGGCTCTTGTCATTCATGATGTCG
Source organism: Magnetovibrio sp. (assembly GCA_016763895.1). Taxonomy (GTDB): domain Bacteria; phylum Pseudomonadota; class Alphaproteobacteria; order Rhodospirillales; family Magnetovibrionaceae; genus JANLGW01. The sequence goes on from JAESSV010000084.1 coordinate 755, forward strand.
CGAACCGTTTTATCCACCAAGGGACGAAACGGTTCCATAAGATCATCGACAAGGGCAAACGGGTTTTTTCGGTTGTGATGATGAATGCCTAAGGCCGGGGTGAGGCCTGCGCCGCATACCGCGCGGGCGGTGGCAGCACGGAGTACGCTGTAGCCATAATTCAGCATTGAATTTTCCAAACCGGTTTGAAAATCTCGGCGAAAATCAGCCCCCAACAAGGCCGTCCAATACCGTCTGGCGGCTTGGGCTTCCATATTTTCAGGATCACCCGATTTTACGCGCCGGGATAATATATTCAGTTCACCTAGAATGGGGGAGGCGGGTTCAAAGTATTCTAGAACAACCTTTTGATTGTTGATTTTTTCTTTAACAACAGATTGCCAAAGCCGTTTTGCAAAGGGTTTAGAACAGTCTATTTGCATCCATAAAATGCCCGTTTGATCATAATGATTGTCATACGGTATTGACATGGCGAGGGGGTGAAAGGTTTTGCCACAGGTCACAATGGGGGCTTTGCGTTCCGCCAATTCCATGATCAAGGTTTTGGACAGGGTGATTTGATGGGCCGAAAGAATTAAGGCGGTGATATCATCCAAGGGCACGCGCCCGGCTTCCACGTCACCACGTTTGACGATCATGAACCCCCGGTGTTTGGATAAGTGGTGACCGTCTTTTGAAATTTCCACAATTTGTGTGACCATGATTTATCCCCTAAGACTTCCGTCTTCCCTTATTTTCAATTTACGTTTAAAGGATGATTTCAGGACATTAATGGAAATATATTTTTGCGGACTTTCCGTTTCATATTGAGGGCGGAGGTCGATTCTGTTATTCGTCGTACTGAACCCACCGACCCGCATGATTTTGGTTTGATCGCCATCTTGCAATTCCACCACATCGTTTTTAAACAAACGGGTGATGAATTTGGCGGCGGGGTGGATGGGTTTTCCCTCAATTTTTCCCTCATTTTTATCGGGGGTTTCCCCTTTGCATTGGGCATAGGACCAAAACGCTCCTTTCCAATCGTATTCCCCTTTTTTCCATTTTCCGGGTTTGCCTTTGGGAACTTGCCAGATATCAACACACACATATGATGATGGGGTATAGGCTTTGTACGGGGCGGACGGAATTACCGTTGCCGATTGATTGGTCACCAAAATGCGAATGGTCTTGATGTTATGTTTCTGACCAAATTCGCCAAGGACTTTTGCCAACCCATTTTTGTCTAGCTTTACACCAGCCGCCTTAGCCTGTTCAACATATTCTATGGCCAATGTCCGCCATCCCAGATTGCGAATGGCATTGATTTCTTTTTGCGAGAGGGCCGCAATTTTTTTGCGGGTGACCAGATTGTATCCCTTTAAATCCGGGTCTTGTTTGTCTGGATGGACAATTCCATAAGCGGTTTCGTTAAACATTTTGCCATTGGTGCCGTGATCTGTTTTGTACGATACAATGATCTTTTGCAGGCGGTCGTTGAGTTGATCTTTTAACGGCGTAACGTCTGGTAATGTGATGTGGATACGATCATCGGCCCGGCGTGCTGTTTGTTGCGATACGGCGTTTAATGTGCCCCGGTCCGTTAGTCCCACGACAAAGGCATCAATGATATGGTGGCGGTGATCGTTGCGTTCTTTATAGTTATGATCTCCTAACAGATTATTTAAATGCCATTTTCCTCGCATCATGGCTGTTAAGCCACCGGGAACGGTCATAATCTTGTTCGCGTCTGTGATGTGTCCAAGGTAACGCTTTGTTACGCGCGCAATATAGGCATTGTCGGTTAATTGCCGCGCGATGAAACCTCCATCATTATCAAATTTTTCCATCGCATCTGCATCAAAACGCCAGCGTTTGTTTTTTGGGAGCGATTTCGCGCGGTCGGCAATGTCGGCCCACACCATGCCCCTATCCGCATGTTGATCCCCGGAAAATGCTTCATAAGGTGACTGATTTCCTTTCACACGATTGGCCCTGCGAATGGCTACGGTTAGGTTTGCGGCTCCATTGTCCAACGTGCGTGAAAATGGTAAAATATGTTCGATTTCAGCCTCGCCATTGAACAGCATGGCGGCAGAAATCGGTTTGCCTGAAAACGGACACAGACGGCTCAATTGATCTTTCCCCAATTCTTCCCACAAACGCATTTTCTTTAAATCCAGACCGGACGGATTGGCCCCATCGTGAAGTTCACGAAACGTTAAGGCCCGTTTGTCATTGTTCTTGGCAAAGATTGCATTTTGTTTCGCGATGTCATCGCGCGCCTTGGCCGTTTTTTTCAAGTCACGGCCCAGTTCAACGTGAATTTCGGCGGGTGGACCAAAACGATCCGTTAAGCAATTCACCAATTTTCTCAGTTGGTTCAAAGCCACATGAACCGTTGGATTATTGATTTTACCGTAATGTTGTTCCGGGTATTCCAGGGCATCAAAGTTGGCTGGCTTTCCGCCGATGACGCTGCCTCTTAGAATTTCCCCGTAATAGGGAAGTCTGTCTAAAAGTTCATCAACGGGTCGGTGGGAATGGTGAA
>JAESSV010000085.1 GCA_016763895.1 Magnetovibrio sp.
CGTCGCCTTTTAGGGATAACGAAGCCGCGCTGATGGCTTTGACCGCGCCCATGGCGTTGCGTTCGATGCACGGCACCTGGACCAAGCCGCCAATGGGGTCACAAGTCATGCCCAAGTGGTGTTCCAAGGCAATCTCGGCCGCATTTTCAGCCTGTTCATTGCTGCCGCCCAAAGCCGAACAAAGGCCCGCCGCAGCCATAGCCGAAGCCGAACCGACCTCACCTTGGCATCCGACTTCTGCTCCGGAAATAGACGCATTGTGCTTGATTAAGCCCCCAATTGCTGCGGCGACCAATAAAATTTCGTGTAGACCTTCTTGGTCTGCACCGGGACAAAAATCTAAATAATACTGGATCACAGCGGGAATGATTCCTGCGGCTCCGTTTGTTGGGGCCGTGACCACCCGTCCCCCTGCCGCATTTTCTTCATTAACCGCCAAGGCATAGGCGCTGATCCAATCCATAACCATGTGGGGGTATTTGGTGTTGCTTTTATCGGATTTAAGTTGGGTATAGATGTCTTTGGCGCGGCGTTTAACGTTCAGGCCACCGGGCAAGATCCCCTCGCCTTTTAGGCCGCGCTGAAGACAACCTGACATGGCTGCCCAAATGGTATCTAGACCTTGGTTCAGTTCAGCCTCGCTTCGCCCCATGCATTCGTTTTTTCGCTTCATATCCACCAGGCGCAAGCCCGATGTTTTGCCCATATCCAACATTTCAGAAGCCGTAGCATAGGCATAAGGGATGTCGTGGGGCGATTGAGGCACTTTAAAACTGTTAAATTCGGCCTCATCCAAAACAAAACCGCCGCCAATGGAATAATAGATTTTTTCAAGCACAACTTGCCCGGTTTTATCCAGCCCAATAAAGGCCATCCCATTGGCATGCGCGGGCAACACCTTATGGGTCAGGAACAAAATGTCTTTGGTTTGGTGAAAATGAACCCGTTGACCGTTGGGTAATGTCACGGTGTTGATCAAAGACACCGCCCGCAATATACCTTCAACAGCATCGGGATCGACCACATCCGGTTTTAAGTCCAACAAACCCAACGTAACCGCCCGGTCAGTTCCGTGTCCCTTGCCGGTTAACGCCAAGGATCCATAGAGCTTCACCTGGATTCGATCGATGTTCACATCGCCAATGCAATGCAAAAACCGTCGCGCAGCCACCATCGGCCCATTGGTATGAGAGCTTGATGGGCCTATGCCTATCTTGAAAATATCAAAAACACTTAAAAACACGTACCGTCTCCATGACAGGTGTTGTATCACTGTATCTGGATTTTAAGTTAAAAAATAATGGCGTTCAAAAGAAATGTTTCTGCTCATCGATAATTATGACAGCTTTACCTACAATTTGCTCCACTTTTTGGGGGATTTGGGTGCCGAGGTTGACGTTCAACGCAATGATGCCATCACCGCCGAACAAGCGGTTAATGGGGATTACGAAGGTATTGTGTTGTCGCCTGGACCGTGTACTCCAGATCAGGCTGGTATTTGTTTGGACGTGATGGCGCAAGCCCCCAAACACTTGCCAATCTTAGGCGTGTGCTTAGGTCATCAAGCCATCGGGCAACATTTTGGCGCCAATGTGGTGCGGTGTCCGGTGCCCATGCATGGCAAGGTGAGCGAAATTCCCTACCATGGCCAAGGTGTATTCAAAGGCCTTCCCAGCCCGTTAACCTGCACCCGTTATCATTCATTGATGGTCAGCAAAGAAGGCTTTCCCAGCGATCTCACCATTACGGCACAGAGTTCTGATGGGGTTATTCAAGGTCTGCAACATAAAACCCGGCCCGTTTTCGGCGTACAATTTCATCCTGAAAGTATCGCTTCTGAAAACGGCCATGACCTTTTGAAAAACTTTTTAGATATTGCAAGGAGCCCCGTATGAGCAACGATGCCTTAAAACCAATTTTAAATCAGGTTGCCGATGGCCATCCCTTAAGCGCCGTTGACGCGGAAAAAGCCTTTAACATCATCATGTCCGGGGAAGCGACCGCCAGTCAGATTGCAGGATTCTTAATGGCGCTGCGGGTGCGCGGCGAAACGGTGGAAGAAATCACCGGAGCCGTTAAAACCATGCGCGACAAAATGCATAAGGTTATAGCCCCTGACAATGCCATTGATATCGTGGGAACGGGTGGTGATGCGTCTGGAACCTATAATATTTCAACCGGGGCGGCCTTGGTGACGGCGGCTTGTGGTCTGCCTGTTGCCAAACACGGCAACCGGGCTTTATCGTCAAAATCGGGAACCGCAGATGTGTTAAGCGCGCTGGGTGTGAACCTTGAATGCGAAATGGATCTGGTAAAACGCAGCATTTGGGAAGCAAACATTGGCTTCATGCTTGCCACCCGTCATCATCCCGCAATGAAATTCGTCATGCCAAGCCGCGTGGAAATGGGTGTGCGCACGATCTTTAACTTACTTGGCCCCTTGTCAAACCCGGCGGGCGTGAAACGTCAATTAACCGGTGCGTTTAGCAAAGAATGGATCGCACCCATGGCCGAAACCCTTGGTAATTTAGGCACAGAAATGGCCTGGATCGTTCATGGATCGGATGGTTTGGATGGAATCACCACCACGGGGCCGACTTTTGTGGCTCAAATCAAAAACGGCACGTTAAGCCAATTTGAAATCAGCCCATCAGATGCAGGCTTGCCCCTGGCCAAAGCCGAAGACTTAAAAGGCGGCACGCCCGAAGAAAACGCCCTTGCCATGCGCGCCCTGTTGGGGGGCGAAAAAAGCGCGTTCAGAGATTGCGTGGTGTTAAATTCCGCTGCGGCTTTATTGGTGGCCGGTAAGGCTGTCGATTTGAAAGACGGAGCCGCTCAAGCCGCCATCGCCATTGATTCCGGTGCCGCTGTCAAGACTCTGGAAAAACTGGTGAGCATTACCAATGAGTGACATTCTTAACGAAATTAATGCCTATAAACGCGGACACATTGCGGCGTGCAAAGCCAAACGTCCCTTAAGCGAGCTTCAGGCTGCTGCTCTGACCGCGACACCGCCACGCGGGTTTATCAAGGCTTTGAAAGACAAGGTTAAAAGCGGCGGTTATGGCTTGATTGCCGAAATCAAAAA
>JAESSV010000008.1 GCA_016763895.1 Magnetovibrio sp.
CGCGACCTCCGGCGTGACAGGCCGGCGCTCTAACCAACTGAGCTACACCCCCATCTCTCACCCTCCGATGGAAGAACCACCGTCTGGGTTGGCGTTTATTAGAGCAGCCTCAGCCGGGCGTCAAGCACCGAAGTGCTACATTTGCGAATATATTTTTCAAACTGAGGCTATCCGTAACTTTTTGATAAATTAAATCTCAAATTTATTCGCGTTTCCTCTGATAATCTGGCAAACAGAAGCTGAGAAAAACAAACAGACACCCTTTGGACCTTTGGGACCCTTGAAATAATATGACCCTTGAATCTCTACAGGCAACGGCAAAGGCCATTTTCGAAGACTCCGCACGTCTCAAACAAGAGATTGCAGACGATTCGCAAAATTTATTAAACCTTGCCCGCATGGCCGAAATCTCTGCGCTTTGCATTCAAAAAGGGGGCAAGCTCATGTTATGCGGCAATGGCGGTTCTGCCGGAGACGCACAACACATCACCGCGGAACTGTTGATTCGGCTGCGTTCAGATCGCGATCGCGCCGCCCTGCCCGCCCTGTGTCTCACCATGGACATGTCGACCTTGACCGCATGTGCCAATGATTACGGGTTTGAACGGGTATTTGAGCGCCCCCTGCGCGCGCTGGCCAAGCCCGGTGATGTGTTGATTGGCTTTACCACCTCGGGCAACTCAAGCAACGTCATATGTGCCATGAAAGCCGCTCAAGACCTTGGCGTGACCGTTCTTGGCTTTTTAGGTGGCACCGGAGGCGAAGCTTTAGCCCTGTGTGAAACCAGCTTCCGAGCCCCGAACACCATGGACCCCGGACGCATTCAAGAAACCCATATAACCGCCGGCCATGCGCTTGTCGAAATGATAGAAGATTCTTTGTAGCGGGCTGATCACGCCGTATCGGGGACTTCACCCCTCAGCGCAAATGCATCAATTTTTTCGGCAATCCACGGAAGAAGCTTTTCGGTGCCCAGGTTAAAATGAGGGCTTAAGGCCTGATAAAGGAGCCGTTGATTCTCAGCATCAATTTCAGATTCATTCCCCGTTGTTATACACCACAAGTCTCCACAGCGTGTACCTTCCTTCGCAAACGCCTTAAATCCTTGGAGCCCTTCGTTTTTCCCGGAAGGATTTCCGACGAGGTGCTCAGACCATTTCAGGTCACCCGTATGGGCCAGCTTAAACAAACGATTATGGGCATGACGCAAATAACACATGCCCACGACCAAGGGCGAGATGTCAAAGTTTATGGGGGGATCAATCAAGTATAACGACACGTACGAATACACCCGTTCCATATCCCGCAAATTCAATTCGAATGCGGTTGCCATATCCTTAAATGCATTTAAGTAGTTATCGGCCTGCGAATCCATATCCAAGTGCTCGATGAGGCGTTTCGCGTAAGCATCGCGCCTTTCGTTGAGGGCATTTTTTTCATGCGGCAATTGGGCTTGAAGGGTGATGAATTTATCCAGATAGCGCCGCCCCTCCCCCTTGATGCCATATTCATGCTCAACCACGCCAGCCAATTGATCCAAATTGGTGACCAACACAAACACCACCTTGTTGACGGAAAACAGGTGCTTGATTCGCTCAAGCACGTTCAGGGCAAAAGTCGGACGACAGCGGTCCAGTTCATCAATGATAATCACCAGTGGCGGAAAATCTTGACCAGATTCTTGATTTTTGCTTTGGGAAATTTCGAGGGCCAGATTTTCCAAGGATATTCGAAACTCCTTCAATAATTCCCGGTCAGCCTTAGAATTGTTGAGACGTTGGGCGATCACGCCTTCGGCAAGGCCTCCAACATCATTGGCGGCGTCTTTGATCGCCGTCTCGGCCGCGCCAAGATCTTCACCAGACAACGCCCCCAGCGTTGCCACCTTTATGGCGATCTTGGTAAGCATGGGCAAAAGAAGCCGTGCGGCCTGTTTCGCTTGATCTACGAACTTCGTTTTCGGCGAATCGTCCTCATCCGTCAACTTTTCCGCACAGGCGATAATTTCACCCGCCAGAGCCACAAAGGCATCCTCTTGGAAATCATTGGCAAAGGCGTCAAAATAGATCACAGGGGCCCTGTGAGCCGTGCGCAAGTGTCCGGCCCACTGTTTGATGAACGTAGTCTTGCCGCTGCCCCAGGCGCTATCCAGAGCCAGCACCATGGGCTCGTCAATGCGACAGACCAAATTGGCCATGCGCAGACCAAAGCCCGTTAGGCCAAACAGGTCTTTTTCAGGTGAAAAACCTTCTTCATCATCAATGTCCAAAGGTGGAGGTGAGATACGCATGTGCTGAAAGCTCCAAACAGTTCAATCGGAACAACATTACATGAAAACAAAAACAACCGGAAGAGGTTTTTAGTCCATGGCGCTTCATACTTGCTGGGCAATCAGGGGAATAAGGCCATAAAAAAAACCGCAACCTGTTGAGGCTGCGGTTTTTTGTTTGGTGGGTGGTGAGGGGCTCGAACCCCCGACATTCTCGGTGTAAACGAGATGCTCTTCCAGCTGAGCTAACCACCCCACAATTTAGAAACGGCACATTAGTTTGCCCTGCCTAAAAACTCAAGCCACAAAATGACTTTTTTCAAAAAAAATAAACGCTCGCCCTCATTCGTTGAGGGCGAGCGTTAAATCTTAAAAGTCTGGGTCAATTTTATTTGTTGACCGCTTCTTTTAGAGCCTTACCAGCCTTGAATTTAGGCTGCTTAGAAGCCGGAATTTGGATAGCTTCACCTGTGCGTGGGTTACGTCCAGTGGACGCCGCACGGTTTGCTACAGAAAACGTACCAAAACCAACCAGACGGACTTCGTTGCCAGTTTCCAAAGAACCTGTGATCGCAGCAAGTACGCCATCAACAGCTTTGGTTGCGTCTGCTTTTGAAAGTTCGGTGCTGCCAGCAACGGCAGCAATAAGATCATTCTTGTTCAACGTAAAAGCCCCCTTAAATAAATATAGGATTTAAATTTAAATACGCCGAGAAATCGACGATTCTTTTCGTGAGGAGACTTTAGTGTTTATTGGTATATCTCGTCAATCACCCAAGGCAATAAATTCGCAGTTTTTTGCGGGTTTCGAGCTTTTTTTTGTATAAATACCTACCCAAATTGGTAGATCGGACAAAAAGAAACCCGACGAGTCAAAAGAATCGTCGGGCTTCCAAGATATTGTCCACAAAATGCGAGGGAATCTGCCCTTTAATGCGTGATCAAACCTTCAAGGTCGTCATCAGAATTGTTTTTAGCGATCGTATTGTCTAAATCAGCCTCATCCCATTCGATTGGGGTGAGTTTTTCAGCCAAGGCATGATGAAGAACTTCCTCCACATAGGCCACGGGAATAATTTTTAGGCCTTTTTGACGTTATCCGGAATTTCCGCCAGATCTTTTTCATTTTCACTGGGGATCAACACGGTTTTAATGCCAGACCGCAAAGCAGCCAAAAGCTTTTCTTTAAGGCCACCAATGGGCAACACCTGCCCCCGCAGGGTGTTTTCACCCGTCATGGCAACGTCCTTGCGCACAGGGATTCCCGTGAGCACAGATACCATCGAAGTCGCCATACCAACACCCGCGCTTGGGCCATCCTTTGGCGTAGCACCTTCGGGAACGTGAACGTGAATATCCTTTTTTTGAAACAGCGCCGGGTTAATGCCAAATTCTGGGGCTTTTGACTGCACATAAGACTTGGCGGCCTGAATCGATTCGGTCATCACCTCGCCCAGCTTACCGGTAATTGTCATCCGTCCCTTGCCCGGCACCATCAGGGCTTCGATTTGTAAAATTTCTCCGCCAACCTCTGTCCACGCAAGGCCCGTGGTGATGCCAACTTGATCTTTTTCATCGATTTCACCATACCTAAAGCGCCTAACGCCAGCATATTTTCCAAGGTTGCGGGTGGTCACTTTAATGTGTTCAACATCCGCATTCATCAAAATTTCTTTGGTGGCTTTGCGGCACAATTTCGCGATTTCTCGTTCCAGATTCCGGACCCCGGCTTCGCGGGTGTAATACCGC
>JAESSV010000086.1 GCA_016763895.1 Magnetovibrio sp.
ACGGTTCTATGTTGATGTATGCCCTGTTGTATCTTTCAGGTGTTGATGACATTACCATGCAAGATCTGAAAAATTTCCGCAAAATGGGGCCTAAAACAGCGGGTCACCCAGAATACGGTCACATTGACGGCATCGAAACCACCACGGGTCCATTGGGACAAGGCATCACCACGGCTGTGGGCATGGCTTTGGCTGAAAAGATGCAAGCCGATCGTTATGGTGACGACATTGTGGATCACTACACCTACACCATTTGTGGTGATGGCTGTTTGATGGAAGGTATTTCCCAAGAAGCCATTTCCATGGCGGGTCACTTAAATTTAAGCAAGTTGATCGTTCCTTGGGATGACAACGAAATCTGCATCGATGGCAACACCAACCTGACTTTGATCGACGATCAATGTGCACGTTTCGAAGCCTCTGGCTGGGATACACAAGCCATTGACGGTCATGATCCGGTGGCCATTGAAGCCGCGCTTAAAAAAGCAAAATCGTCTGGCAAGCCTTCTATGATCGCTTGCAAAACCATAATTGGTTTTGGCGCACCGACAAAAGCCGGCACCCACTCTGTTCATGGTGCGGCCCTTGGTGACGAAGAAATCCAAGGCATGCGCGACAAATTGGGCTGGACGGCCGAGCCATTCGTTATTCCTGATAACATTTTGAAAGCTTGGCGTTCTGCCATGGCCAGAAATGCTGACGATCATACCGCTTGGGATGCTCGCCTGAATGCTTTGAGCGCGCCTAAAAAATCTGAATTCGTGCGCACCGACGCTGGCATCTTGCCCGAAGGTTGGGAAGACAAGCTGAACGCGTTCAAAAAAGCCACAGCCGAAGACCATCCTAAACTCGCGACCCGTCAGGCTTCGGGTAAAGTTTTGGAAGTCCTCACCGCGGCTATTCCTGAAATGCTTGGTGGTTCTGCTGATCTTACAGGGTCCGTCAACACCAAAACATCGTCAACACCATCTCTGTTGAACACGGACTTCTCTGGTCGTTACATTCACTATGGTGTGCGTGAGCATGCGATGAGTGCGGTGATGAACGGTTTGTCACTGCATGGCGGGTTCATTCCGTATGCGGGAACGTTCGTCATGTTTGCCAATTACATGATGGGCGGCATTCGCTTGTCGGCGCTTATGGGCAAACGTGTGGTTTATGTTTTGACCCACGATTCAATTGGTTTGGGCGAAGACGGTCCAACCCATCAACCCATCGAAACATTGCCAATGTTGCGGTCCATGCCAAACTTTAACACCATGCGTCCTTGCGACGTTGTTGAAACGGCGGAATGCTGGGCAATTGCTTTGAAATCAGACAAAACCCCAACGGGCATGATGTTGACTCGTCAAGGTTTGGCGCCACAACGCCACACCCACACCGACGAAAACTTGTGTGCTAAGGGCGCTTATGTTTTGGCTGAAGGCGAAGGCGGCGACCGCAAGGTAACGTTGCTGGCATCTGGTTCCGAAGTCGAAATCGCTGTTGCCGATCGCGAAACTTTGCAAGCTGAAGGCATTTCAACGGCTGTTGTATCCATGCCATGTTGGGAACTGTTTGACGCACAAGACGATGCATACCGCGCGTCTGTTTTGGGTGAAGGCACCGCTCGTGTCGGCGTCGAAGCGGCTTTGCGCTTTGGTTGGGACAAGTATCTTGGAATTGAAGGTGGCTTTGTCGGCATGACCGGCTTTGGCGCTTCGGCTCCCGCACCTGATCTTTACAAACATTTTGGTATTACGGCTGAAAACGTGGTTACAGAAGCAAAAGCTCGTCTGTAATCTTTTTCGTCATAAAAATAACGTTTTAACTTTTTAAAGGAGTGAGAAAAATGGCTCTCGTAACCATGCGCCAACTTCTCGATCACGCTGCAGAAAACAACTATGGTCTGCCTGCGTTCAACGTCAATAACATGGAACAAGTCAAAGCGATTATGGTCGCGGCGGATGCTGTGAACAGTCCTGTGATCCTTCAGGGGTCTGCGGGTGCTCGCGGTTATGCCGGCGAAACGTTCCTGCGTCACTTGATTTTGGCGGCTATTGAAGCTTATCCACACATTCCCGTGTGCATGCACCAAGATCACGGCGCGTCTCCGGACGTGTGCCAACGTTCCATTCAATCTGGATTTTCATCTGTGATGATGGACGGATCACTAGAAGCTGATGGCAAAACCCCATCGTCTTATGAATATAACGTCGATACAACACGCCAAGTGGTCGATATGGCCCACGCGTGTGGCGTTTCTGTTGAAGGTGAATTGGGCTGCTTGGGCTCACTTGAAACCGGCGAAGCTGGCGAAGAAGACGGCCAAGGCGCTGAAGGCAAGCTGGACATGGATCAAATGTTAACCGATCCAGACGAAGCTGCTGATTTCGTCAAGAAAACCAACGTTGACGCGCTTGCGATTGCGATTGGTACGTCTCATGGGGCTTACAAGTTTACCCAAGAACCAACCGGCAAAGTTTTGCGCATCGACCGGGTTAAAGAAATCCACGACCGCATTCCGTCTGTTCACCTTGTTATGCACGGGTCCAGCTCGGTTCCCCAAGACTGGCTGAAAATCATCAACGATTTCGGTGGTGATATGGCTCAAACCTATGGTGTGCCAACAACGGAAACCGTTGAAGGCATCAAATCTGGTGTTCGCAAAGTTAACATCGACACCGATTTGCGCATGGCGTCTACGGGTTCTGTGCGTCGTCATTTGCACGACAACCCATCCAACTTTGACCCCCGCAAGTTCTTGGCCGAAGCCACCAAAGGCATGACGGACATCTGCAAAAACCGCTACGAAGCGTTCGGTTCTGCGGGCCATGCATCTGAAATCACAGCAAAATCACTCGAAGTTATGTTCAGTGAATACGCTTCTGGTTCTTTGGACGCGAAAGTCAGCTAAGACTTTTCGTCACATCCAAATTGAAAAGGGCGGTCCTTTAGGGATCGCCCTTTTTTGGTTTTTGATCTAAGCCGGTTCAGGCCACATTTGCACGCATGTGCCTGTGTCGGTGACTTCATAAAAGATTTCGCTGATGGTTCCGTCTTTTTGAATGGTGAGCACGGCAAACCCGTTTTGCACTTGTATTGTGCCCGTGGGTTGAAGCGGGGTATGGGCAAAATAATCAACGTTGTCCGCGATCATTCCCGATGCGTTGCCGAACGGAATGCCACCGTGACCGATGCATCTGGATTTAATGCCCAATTGACCCAGTGCGGACGCGTCATTATAAGCCACGCCCAAATGCAAATGCCCCCAATACCAAAGATCAGGTTGTTTGCCCAACAAAGCCTTTATTCCGTCCAACAAATTAATGCCGGCTTTTTGGTTTTGGGTGATGTCTTGCCCATCGTAACTCATGGGATTGTGGTGGGTCATGACCATAACTTTTTTGTCTTTATTGGCGCCGGAAACAAGTCCCAGACTGTCAACAAAGTCTTGTTGTTCCGGCCCGCCCACGGCGCCTTGCATATAGAGGTTCGAAGGATCAAAATAAGCACTGTCCAAGCCAATAATAATCCAGTTTCCATAGTCCAAGGCAAAATACGGGGCCGAATTTTGGTGAGAAAAGGGGCTATTTCCAGCCAGCGCCACTTCGATCAATCCCTTGGCAGCCCCATACATTTCATGATTGGAATTCAGCGTGAAATTGGTTTGTGGCTCTTCTATCCCGGTTTTCCAGTCGTTGATAAAATTTTCTTGTTCTTCATGGCGAGGATGTCGGTTTTCGGCGGTTCCACTATAATAAACATCGCCAAGGTGTACGGCGTAATCGGGGCTTAAGCCTCGAACGGCGTTCATGACGGCAATGGCCGGGCCTTTGCCCCCAAATTCGTCGCCATAAGCTCCGGTGCCCCAATCTCCAATGATTGCGATGGAAATGCTGTCTTTGTCCGTGCCAATGGGTTTGTTGTAAGCCAGATTAGCCGGGGGGTAGGGGGTGTAAACCGTGTCTGGAAAAGCCAGATTAATGCCGTAGTTGAGTACGGTGCCCAACCACCTCACATCCAACTGAGCATATTTGCCAAACGTCCATAACGTTCCGTCGGCGGCCGCAAAACCAAGCTCATAGGCCGAAACTTGAAAAGCATTAAAGATATCGGTGGAAATTTGGCTTTGCGGCGCAAAATGGCGCAACATCATCAAAGCATTTGTTTGCAAGGGGATGGCATCAATTTCGGCTTCAAAGGCTTCAATGGGATTGTTAAGCCAATGTAAAAACAGGCCAAACTCTAATTCTCCTTCAACGTCTGGATCGACCGAGCGGGGTTCATTTCCGTTAGTGACGTCTGTAATGAAGTCCAGCATAAGCTGTTCACTGGTTTGCAAATATTTATAAAGCTCTGACAAACGGTCTTCTAAATCCGGGACGTGTTCGATAAGTTCTTCTATGGACCGAATGGATGCTAATATTTCAGACATATGAATTTCCCCTAATAAGTGACTAAATTTACGGCTCGTACTTTGTCATCGAGAACAATTAATATCAACATAAAAGAGTATATGCGTTAATTATTAAATGCATTGAGTGCTTTTAGGGCGTCAAAACCTGCAACGCGGTCATCGGCAGATGACATGTTTTAACTTTATGCGGGGTGTTAGGATAACCGTGCAAACGGCGAAAAAGAAAGGACGTCCTGAAATCAGGACCCCAAGCAACAAAGGTGTGGACTCCCCCTTAATTGCACGCAATACTTTGAAAATGACGCAACAAAAACCAATGAAGCCCGAAGGCAAAGCCGAGGAACTCGTCTTTAAATCTGTGAAGACAGGGGCCTTTGCCATAGTGTCTAAGGGGCTTGATGTCGCGGATGACGAGGCGTGGGGAGCCGCCGAAACCATCCGAGCCGAATTCCTCCGCCACATATGTCTCCACCCCCAAATTTACAATATAGAAACATCGGGCTTTCAAATTCAAGGAGCCCGCATCGTTGGGACGTTAAACCTGCAATTTATTACACTTGAATTCCCCATCCGTATTCAAATGTCCCGCTTTATGGACAAACTGTTTCTTGATCAGTGTTCCGTCCCGATCCTTAACTTTAACGGCAGTTTTTTTAAGCATGGCCTTGCGGCGGACGGACTGAAATGCGCGGGAAGCGTTTCTCTGAACAACATTCAGTCCCAAGGCGAGGTGCATTTGTTGGGGGCAGATATTAAGGACAATTTGTCGTGCGGTGGAGCAATTTTTAAAAATGAGAAAAATGATGTCCTGAGTGTCGATCGATTAATATGCGGGGGAAGTGTTTCTCTGGAAAAAATTCAGGCCCAAGGCAAGGTTCGTTTTTTGGGGGCCGATATTAAGAGCGATTTGTCGTGCGATGGGGCATTTTTTGAAAATGAAGGCGGTGACGCCTTTAATGCCGAGCGTTCGCGTGTGGGAGGGCGGTTGTTTTGGCGAAATTTTAAGCCACAATCAAATGGCAGGGTTGATTTTCGTCATGCCCATGTGGGGGATTTGATCGATGATTTGGACAGTTGGCCTGAAATGGGCAAGCTTCGTCTGGATGGGTTTACCTACGACAATTTAGGACAGTTTTGTGCGGCTAAAGGCCGGATTGCGTGGCTGGATCGGATGATACAATCATCAGAAGAATTCTATCCGCAACCTTACGAGCAGTTGATCAAGGTTTTAAAAAATGCCGGGCATGAACACGATGCCAAAAAAATTGCCATGGCGAAACAGGATGCTTTTTGTGCGTATTTAAAGCGATCTTCGAAAGCGGACTCTAACAAAGTCACTTGGCATCGACGTTTGTGGTTGTATATATTAAAGAAAACAACTGGATATGGGTACAAGCCCCATCGGGCCTTGTTGTGGAGTGTTTCTTTTATCTTTGTCGGAACATTCGTGTTTGAGGCCGCCTACGTGACACAGGCCATTGTTCCGGCAAAGGATCGTGTTTTTGTTGATCCGTGTTCTTCAATCACGAATAAAAATGTCGCTTGCAAGGACGTATGGGAAACCAAGACGACAAAAAGATTTTACCAGCCCGTTTGGATGAGCAAGGGCAATGCGTATCGTTTGCCCAAGGCCTACGTTGAATTTAACCCCATTGGGTATTCCGCAGATGTGTTTGTTCCGTTTTTGGATCTTCAACAAGAAACCAGTTGGATGCCCAAAAAGGGCTGGTGGCATTATTACATGTGGTTCCACATCATTATGGGCTGGATCTTTACCACGGTGACCGTCATCGGTTTCACGGGTCTTTTCAAAAAAGAATGATTGCCCAACTTTTCAGACGTTTTAGGGTTGTTGGTGAGGAGTCTCTAGCGTATTTGTTGATTAATGTATAGTCTAAGGTTCACGATCAAGCTCTTAACAGATTGTTGAATGTATAGCCCATGCAACTCACCATGAGGAAAAGCTTAGGCCTTCGTTTTTTGTCGGCGATGATCCCTATTATTGGTCTTCTCATTGCCGGATTGTTTGTGAGCTTTGATTATTTCACAAGCAACATTATTGACGAGCTGAGTGAACAATTTGCCGGCCAACAGGCTGCTTTTGATCGTGGGCGCACGTTGCAACCGTTGCTTCAAGAAGTGGCGCTGGCGAAAAAGCTTGCACGGTCTCCTGCGATCATTGACTGGGCTTTGAATGAAGGCGACCCTAAAGTTGACGCACGGGGGGTGGCTGAATTGGAAAGTTTTCGCGATTCATTTCGAGATCGCAGCTATTTCTTTGTGGTCAATAAATCAAGGCACTATTACTTTAACGATGCTCAAAAATCTTATTCTGGCAAGCAATTGCGTTACACGGTATCGCCGAAAGATCATCGAGATTTATGGTATTTTGCGACCATCCAAAGCCCAAATCAATGCCAGTTGAATGTCAATAACGATGAGAAATTGGGGCTGACCAAGGTTTGGGTCAATTGCCTTATCAAAGTCGATAATAAGGTTGTGGGTATCGTTGGCACGGGCATTGATTTGTCAAAATTCCTGCGTTCTGTCTTGAATACTCACCAACCCGGTGTGGAAAATATGTTTATAGATGGCGATGGTGCAATTCAGGCTTACCAAGATGAACTTTCTATAGATTTCAGCACGATAACAAAGAGTGCGGATCAAAAGAAAACATTGTTTCGGCTTTTAAATAATCAAAAAGATCAATCTTCCCTAAAAGCGCTCTTGGAAAAAATTAAACAGACACCAGACAAAATTGAAACCACCTATTTAAATATTAATGGGCAAAAAAAGTTGCTTGGAATTGCATACTTGCAAGAAATTGGCTGGTTTAACGTCACGGTTATCACACCAAAAATTTGGGCATTGGGAAAAAATTTCATTCCCTTGGCCTCCTTAACGTTGTTGGGAATGTTATTAACTTCTTTTTTCGCTGCGATCATTTTGCACCGGATTGTTTTGCGGCGGATCGGACGTCTTGATGTCGCGATTGGCAAGGTGAAAGAAAAAGATTACGAACTGGAATTAAGTGATGATACCTCGGATGAAATCGGAAGGTTAACAGCCAGCTTTGTCGAAATGGCGGGGGTCATACATAAAGAAAGACAAGAACTTGAAAAGACGGTCAATAAACGCACCCACGAACTGAAAGAGGCAAAAGAGTGCGCTGAATTGTATCTTGATGTTGCGGGAAGCATCATTGTTGCCTTGGACGTTCAGGCACAAGTGACCCTGATCAACAATCAGGGCTGTTTGATTCTTGGCATGGAAAAACAAGATATTCTCAATAAAAATTGGATCGATAACTTCATATCGGATGATCAGAAGGATGACGCTCGCACAACATATCAGGAAATTATGAGCAGCGAGCGGGGGTTTGTCGAGCGTATTGAACATGAAATTATCGACAAAAATGGTAATAAGCATCTGATTTCTTGGCATAATACTCTTTTGCGAGATGATTTTGGCAAGCCTTCTGGGACGTTGAGTTCCGGCGTGAACATTACGGAACGTCGCAAGGGTGAAATTGAGCTGTTCGACGCAAAAAATGTAGCCGAAAAAGCGAATTTAGCAAAAACGCGTTTTCTTGCGTCTGCCAGCCATGATCTTCGCCAGCCCTTGCAAGCGGTCAATTTATTTTTATTTGCTCTTGATGCCAAAGTTCAAAAAGCAGAAAACAAAGACATTATATCCAGCATCCAGGCATCAGTGGGATCGCTTGGGAAATTGCTGGATAGCCTGCTTGATATTTCCCGTCTTGAAGCCGGATTGATTGAGCCACATAAACAGAAATTTCCAATTGCCCCTCTGATGGACCGTATTGCGAATGAATATGCCGAGATTTTTGCGGATGCAAAATCTAAAGTCGGCATTCATTTTGTAAAGACAAAAGCGATTGTTTGCACGGACCCAATCTTGCTTGAAACGATATTGCGTAATTTGGTTTCGAATGCATTTAAAAGCGCGGCAAGGGGCAAGATCTTGATTGGCTGTCGACACCAAGGCGATCACATTAGCCTTGAGGTTTGGGATAACGGGTGTGGGATCGCCGAAGATAAATTAACAGAAATTTTCGGAGAATTTGTGCAGATTGGCAATGAAGGCCGCGACCGAAGCAAAGGATTAGGCTTGGGCTTGTCCATCGTCGAAAAACTGGCATCGCTGCTCCATCACGATGTTCACGTGAGGTCATGGGAAGGCAAGGGGTCTGTTTTTTCGATTGAGTTGCCCTTGTTCTATGGGGACTTTGTTTATCCCGAAATACCAGAAACTGCATTGATAAAACTCACAACCAAGGCTTCGATTTTCATCGTTGAGGATGAACCTGACATTAGGTTAAGCCTGTCTATCGTTTTGAAAGAGATGGGGTATGAGGTTGATGCCGTGTGCGGATATGATTTCCATGAAAGTGCACGTCTGATCTCGAAAAGGGGGTCTGCGCCGGACCTTATTGTTGCGGATTACCGTCTTCAAAACAATCTTACCGGCATTGACGCCATCCATTTTTTCAATGAGGCCTACAAAGAAAGCATCCCCGCGATTTTGTTGACCGGCGATACGGCTCCGGACCGATTGATTGAGGCGAACATCAGCGGGTTTACGATTTTACATAAACCAATTCTTGCCGAAGAACTTGTCAAAGAAATTGAGCAAACCCTTCTCTCGGTAAAAAGGTCATCACAGTGTCTCGAAATCTAGGGGTTATTGATCTGAAATAGCGGTCAAATATTTAATGATTGCGCTACGATCTCTTCCTTTTTTGACTTTTATATTCATAGTTGTTTTGCCCAGTTTATACTTTTTTGCAAATTTCTTGGAATTGGTGATCCATTCGTCGATGCGTTCGGGAGTCCAAGTATGGGTCGCTCTTTGCATAGCTCTATAATTTTTGAAGTCATCAACAGAACCAGCTCTGCGTCCGATGACTCTGTACAACGATGGGCCCATTTTGTGTCGGCCTTCTTGAATAGAGTGGCAACCTCTTGCAATGAATACGCTGCACAAAATATGTAATTGTTTTGTGAAAATGATGTTTTGTATTGCGCCGGGCTTTAAGAGCGAACACAGTCTGTTTATGACACCGCAAACCCACACCGATACCTACTCACAAAACATGCGCGGCATTGTCTTGGTTCTTTTGGGGTCCTTGATGTTGTCCTTGATGGACGGCGTGATGAAGCATTTGTTGGAACAGGGTTATTCCGTGTTGCAAATGATGGCGGTGCGGGGGTGGTTTGTCGTGCCGCTTATGGCGTTTTGGGCGTGGGCAAAAATGCCCGCCGGGGCCTTGAAAACCAAACGGCCTGTGGCTCACTTTATCCGCGCGTTCATCGGCTTTTTTGCGCCACTTTTCTTTTTTACGGCGCTCATCACCTTGGACCTTGCCGATGCCACGGTGATTGTGTTTGGGTCGACCTTTATCATGACGGTGTTGTCGGTTCCAATCTTGAAAGAACACGTTGGGCGGCACCGTTGGGCGGCGGTTTTTTTTGGCTTTGTCGGCGTCCTTATTGCCGCAAATCCAACAGGTGATTTTTTTAAAGGGGGAGCCGTCTATGCGGTCTTCGCCAGTTTGGCCTATGCCTTGATTATGATCATGACGCGGTGGTTGGGAAAAACCGAAAGCACCTTTGCCCAGGTGTTTTATTTCAACGCTTGGGCCGCATTCGCCGCCACCGTGATTTCTTTCCCAGATGTTAGCTCAATCCCTTATGTGGATTTCGGCTTTATAGTCTTGTTGGGAGCTTTATCCGTCGCCGGACACTTTTGCCTGACCCACGCCTTTTCCATCGCCCCCATCGGCCTTGTGGCCCCCTTTGAATATTCAATTATAGTGTGGGCCACGCTGATCGGGTTTTTTGTGTGGGGGGACATTCCGGGGTCCGAAGTCATCTTAGGCGGAGCCGTCATCGTCGCCAGCGGCCTATACCTCTTGCACCGCGAACACGGTCGAAAGGGTGGACCGGCTTAGTCTTTGGGGCAGTCGATGCTTGCGAGATTGGCTTGAGTTTGTTTAATTTGCGGCTTCATGCCAACGTCTTCAAATAAAGCCAAAGCCTCTTTCCACAAACGGCAGGCTTTTGGGATATCCCCTTTGAGTTCTGCAACAGCCCCAAGGTTGCCTAAATCATTAGCCATCCCCTCTTTATGGCCCAGTTCTGTATCAAGGGTGTAGGCTTGCTGCTGGTAGTCCACGGCCTTGTCCAGATCGCCGCGTATTCGGGCGATGATGCCAAGGTTGCCGAGAGCTGCTGCAATTATTCCCTTATCTGCAGTCTTATTGCCGAGCGCCAAAACCTTGTTATAGGCCTGTTCTGCCGCCGCCAAGTCACCTGTCAGTTTAAGGAGATGTCCCAACCTGTTCCACGCTTGGGCATCGTCCGGATTCAGGGTTGAGGCTTTTTGATAGGCTTTTAAGGATTTTTTCGGGTTGTGCAAATAGGCTAGGGCACCTAAGTGTTTGGCAGCCTCTGCGGCTTCAAGGTTGGCAGCTTGTCCTTCGGCTTGCTTTTCGTCGAGGATACGTTGGAAAATATCCTCAGCCTTGTCGGTTTTGTCCTGTTTTAAGAATATCAGGGCTTCTTGAATGCCTTCTTTTGTTTTCTCAGATGTTTCTGGTGCATTTCCCTGATCGGAAAGGGCATTAACGGCATTTTGCAAAGCCTTAATTGTTTCGCCCTGATCGTTGATGGTACCTTTGTGTTTTTCAATGAGGGCTTCAAAGGCTTCATCTGCAAGAGGCGAAGCTGGAGGCGTGGGTTTTTCTAAGGCCTTTCTGACAAGCCAGCCAAAGCCAAGGAGAAAAACAACAATAAGGGGGCCAACCCAGTTCCCATGCTCGTCCATAAATGCAAGAAATACGTCCATTCCCAGATGCTAACACCTGAATTAATTGGTTGTATATTATTATATCGTTACTCTTTTTTAAAGAGCTACGTGTCGGCGTTGATATGCCCAGCTTGAATTTAGGGTTTATGCTTGCTGGGGACCGGTGGAATGGGTTTGCCGTTTGTTCCCAACAGAACGGTCGTGGGGCGAGCCGGGGCGTAGTTGCGAAAATGGGGTTGGGCTTCAGCAGTGGGATTGGGTTGGGGCGCGGGTGGCGTTGGTGGTTTTGGCATATTTTGTGAACCCTGTTGGGACAAGGGTTCTCTTTTCAAGATCGATGTGGCTTCATTCAACAAGAAATCTTTGAAGGCCAGGGCGATGGGCGACAAACGTTTGCCTTTGCGATGCAAAACATGCCATTGCCGCATGATGGGAAAATGCAAAATGTCGGGCACGATCAATTGACCCAATTGCAATTCATTTTGCACCGCATCCCGGCTCATGATGCCAAGGCCCAACCCGGCCTGAACACTTTGTTTGATGGCTTCGTCCGAGCTGACCTCCATACCCGTGGTCATTTCAATGCCGTGTTGCGTGAAGAAAAGCTCCATAGCCTTGCGCGTGCCAGAGCCTTCTTCGCGCACCAGAAAAATCTCATTTTCCAAGCGATCCAGTTGAATGGATTTTTCGCGACCAAAGGGGTGTTCCTTCGGCGCAATCAAAACCAGAGGATTTTCCATAAACACGCCGCCTTCGATATCGGTTTCTTCGGGCGGGCGGCCCATGATCACCATATCGACTTCGTTGTTGATCAGCTGGGTGATCAGTTGTTCCCGGTTGGTCACATCTAATTTGACATTCACACCGGGGTAACGTTCATAAAAAATGCTCAACAGTTTCGGCGCAAAATAGTGGGCCGTGGTGGCAACAGAAATTCTCAACGTGCCCCGTTCCAAACCTTTTAAGCTGTCGAGGCCCGACCTTAAGTCTTCGAGCTGTTGCATGATTGCCCGGGCGTATTGGCGGACTTCCCGACCGGCTTCGGTGAGATAAATCTTTTTGCCCATTTGTTCAAATAAAGGCTGTCCGATTTGTTCTTCCAATTGCTTGACTTGCATGGACACAGCCGGTTGGGTAAGGTTCAATTCTTGCGCGGCTCGGGTGAAACTTAAATGGCGAGCAACGGTCTTGAAAGCCAGAATTGCTTAAGGGTTACATTCATCTGGGACCGGACCCCCGTCTTTGTTGCAACATGTAGTAGGTACCTTATAGCAAAACACACTAGCATAAGCAAACCTTATACTCGTTATCAAAATAAATGACTTTTTTTATGGGTTTTGTTTGGGTAATGTGCTGTTATTCGGGGGATCGTTAAAGTGACCCTTGACCAAAATTATATATGTAAAGAAACCTTTTAAGGAGAACTATAAAATGGCTTTGTTAGATCAAACAAACCGTTATTCAGACCTAAGCCTGAGCGAAAAAGAATAGATCGACGGCGGCAATCACGTTCTTTGTGCGTATTTGATGAAACCTTCCGAAGGCCACGGTTACCTGGAAGCAGCGGCTCACTTTGCTGCGGAAAGCTCCACCGGAACAAACGTTGAAGTGTCCACCACGGATGACTTCACCAAAGGTGTTGACGCGCTGGTCTACGAAATTGACGAAGCCAACGAAATCATGAAGATCGCTTTTCCAAGTGATTTGTTTGACCGCAATATCACAGACGGTCGTGCCATGATTGTTTCTTTCTTGACCTTGGCCATTGGGAACAACCAAGGCATGGGCGACATTGCTTATGCTAAAATGTTGGACTTTTATGTTCCTCCTGCGTACTTGCGTTTGTTCGACGGTCCAGCAAAAGACATCTCCGATCTTTGGCGCATTTTGGGTCGTCCGATTGTTGATGGTGGTTACATTTCTGGTACCATTATTA
Source organism: Magnetovibrio sp. (assembly GCA_016763895.1). Taxonomy (GTDB): domain Bacteria; phylum Pseudomonadota; class Alphaproteobacteria; order Rhodospirillales; family Magnetovibrionaceae; genus JANLGW01. The sequence continues at coordinate 13,167 of JAESSV010000086.1, forward strand.
AGCCTAAACTGGGTCTGCGTCCGAAACCTTTTGCTGAAGCGGCTTACCAGTTCTGGCTGGGCGGCGACTTTATCAAAAACGATGAACCCCAAGGCAACCAGGTTTTCGCTCCCATGCGCGAAACCATTCCTTTGGTTTATGACGCCATGAAACGGGCTCAAGACGAAACCGGCGAAGCAAAGTTGTTCTCGGCAAACATTACGGCTGATGATCACTATGAAATGCTCGCACGCGGCGAATTCATCCTTGAAACATTCGGCCCTGACGCTGATAAAGTTGCCTTCTTGGTTGACGGTTATGTGGGTGGACCGGGCATGATTACGACCGCTCGTCGTAACTTTGCGGGTCAATACTTGCATTATCACCGCGCTGGACACGGTGCTGTGACGTCACCTTCTGCGAAACGCGGTTACACGGCATTCGTTCTTGCGAAAATGTCTCGTTTGCAAGGGGCTTCTGGTATCCACGTGGGCACCATGGGTTACGGCAAAATGGAAGGCGAGAAATCCGATACAGACATCGCTTACATGATCGAACGTGATTCAGCAGATGGTCCTTTCTATCACCAAGAATGGCAGGGCATGAAGCCGACCACGCCAATTATTTCTGGTGGTATGAACGCTCTGCGTTTGCCTGGTTTCTTTGAAAACCTGGGCCATGCCAACTTGATCAACACGGCTGGTGGTGGGGCTTATGGTCACATCGACAGCCCGGCGGCTGGTGCGATTTCTCTTCGCCAGGCTTACGAATGCTGGAAAGCGGGTGCTGATCCTATTGAATGGGCGAAAGAACACAAAGAGTTTGCTCGTGCGTTCGAAAGCTTTGAACACGATGCCGACAGCATCTTCCCCGGTTGGCGCGAAAAATTGGGCGTGCACAAATAAGCACGAGGTCAATTTAGCCACTGTTAAAAACTGGCCGGGGGCGTACACTGCTCTCGGCCTTTTTTTCTCCCCTTTAAAGATCTGCCCTCTATAGATTAGAAAGATTCCAAGTTATGTCTGATGTTGAACAATACTTGATCAAAGATGAGCCTTTTTACCAAGCCGTTGGCAATGAGGTTGACCTTTACGAAGCCGCTTATTCAGAACGCTTGCCGGTGATGGTCAAAGGCCCTACGGGCTGTGGCAAGTCACGGTTTATCGAATATATGGCTTGGAAGCTTAAAAAACCGCTGATCACTGTGGCGTGTAACGAAGACATGACAGCCAGTGATTTGGTGGGACGATATTTATTAGACGCCAATGGCACGCGTTGGCTGGATGGTCCCTTGACCGTTGCGGCGCGCCTGGGCGCCATTTGCTATTTGGATGAAGTGGTCGAAGCCCGCCAAGACACGACGGTGGTCATTCACCCGCTGACCGATCACCGCCGCACTTTGCCTTTGGACAAAAAGGGCGAATTGGTGAATGCTCACGAAGATTTCCAATTGGTGATTTCTTACAATCCGGGTTACCAAAGCTTGATGAAAGACTTGAAACAGTCCACCAAGCAACGCTTTTCCGGGCTTAATTTTGATTATGCTTCTGGCAAACTGGAAGCCGAAATTGTGACCAAAGAAACGGGGATTGATTTAAGCACCGCAACTAAATTGGTGAAAATCGGTGAAACCGCTCGTAATTTGAAGGGCCACGGCCTTGATGAAGGCATTTCCACCCGTTTGTTGGTTTACGCAGCCCGTTTGATTAAACGCGGCATTAGCCCCAATGATGCTTGCCGCATGGCTATGGTGGCCCCGATTACCGATGATATGGACATTGCCGCCACGCTAAAGCACGCCATTGACGCCGTATTTGGTCAGAAATAGGGCTTTTCGCCATGACGCTGAGCCAAGCCGAACTTGACGACTTCAGATCCTTGCTGACCTGCGGGTTTGAACAATTGGATGTGGCGTTTGCGGGATGCATGGAAGATGCGGTCACGCGCCTTAGTCCTGAGGGCGTGATCAAGTTGTTAGAAGGCGGGTCGTTGATTGGCATGATCGGGCGGGGCTATGAGCCCGTTCAGGTCTATCTTGAAGAAATGCCAGAAATTGCCCAGAATTTAGGCGAAGACACCCTTGAAACCGTGAGCAAAGCGGTTTGGAAATTGTCGCGCACGCCCAATGGCAAGGGAATATTGGCGTTTCTGCAAACCCTGGGCGAAGCCGCAAGGCGTTTGCGGGCTCATGACCTTTTTGAAGATTATATCAAAATTGCTTTCGATATGGGAGACGGCACGGCGCGGTCGGTTCATGGCAAAATTCCCACCATTCCCAGCCCCGGTTTCGTCTCTTTTTTAAATCAAATGCCGTATATGCTGAACCAATTGTCGTTGGATGGTATTCGCAATTGGATGGAATACGGCGTAAAGCACTATTTTACCCACCCCGAACGCCAAATTGATTATTTCACGCTGCAATCGGCGGATTCCAAGGCCATCATGCAACGGGAACGCCACGGCACATTGTTCACGGATGTGGAACGCAAACTGGGCCTGTACATGAAGGCCTTGTGGGAAGAAAAAACGCACTTTATCCCGTATTCCATGGGCTTTGATGAATTGCGCAAGCCTCAGCCCTATTTCGATGAACTCGGCATTCGGGTGCCGGATGTTTATGACGACAAGGATGGCGTGCGGGGCATCGACCGGTACCGCGCCATGTTGGGCCATATGGCGGCACACAGGCGTTGGACCAAAGCTATTTTTGCCGATAACTTCAGCCCTTTTCAACGGGTTGCGGCTGAATTATTTGAAGATTCACGCGTCGAATACTTGATGATGCGGACCTATCCGGGCATGCGGGGCTTGTATCAAAAATTACACCCCAAGCCGGTTGAAGGGTCCGTTGACCCGGACAAAGAATCCACCATTCGCCATCGTCTGGCTATGGTTTCCTACGCCATGCTGGATGAAAATCATGGCTATCAGGATCCAGATTTGCTGGATTTTGTGGATCGCTTTCATGACATGATGGAAGACAGTGATGCTTCGACCCAAGAGGTCGCGACCTTGGCCATTCAATACATTGCCCGCACCCGGCGCCAAAATGATGCGTCCGCCAATGTTTGTTTTACCGACACCGAAGTCGATTATCGGGATGATAATCGCCACATGTGGAAGTTTTATGAGCTTGGCGATGAAGAAGAAATGTTTGAAGAACACGACAAAACCAAGTCTAAGGAAGAAGACGAAGCTCAAGGTTTGCCCCCGCGTCATTACAAAGAATGGGATTACGTATCCAAGACTTACCGTCCGGATTGGGTCAGTTTGTATGAAAGCTTGCACCCACCGGGACCGGTTTCTTGTATTGATGATATTTTGTCCAAACATGCGGCTTTGGCCAAGCGCTTGAAACAAATTCTGGATATGTTGAAACCTCAACAAACCGTGCGCATTCGTTATCAGGAAGAGGGCACAGAGCTGGACTTAGATGTTGCTATTCGGGCCTTAATCGACCTCAAAGCCGGATCTATGCCGGATTCCCGCATCAACATGAGCCATAAAACCGATGGTCGTGACATTGCGGTGTCTCTGCTTTTGGATTTGTCTCAATCTGTGAACGAAATCCCCGAGGGCAGCACACAGTCGATTCTAGAGCTGTCCCAAGAAGCCGTGACCCTTTTGGGGTGGGCCATTGGGCACTTGGGCGATGATTTCGCCATTGCCGGATTTTCATCCAACACCCGTCATGAAGTTCGCTATCAACACATCAAAGGCTTTTCCGAAGACTGGAACGATGAAGTCAAAGGACGTTTGGCCGGGATTGAGGCTGGTTATTCGACGCGGATGGGGGCTGCTTTGCGCCATGCCGGTCATACCCTTGCCTCGCGAAAGGCTGATAAAAAGCTGTTGTTGGTGTTAACGGATGGCGAGCCTGCGGATATTGATGTGGACGATGAGCAATATTTGATCCAAGACGCGCACAAAGCCGTGCAAGAGCTGGATCAAGATGGAATCTACACGTATTGCATTAATTTAGACTCCAAAGCAGACGAATATGTCGGTGATATTTTTGGAAACCAGTTCACCGTGATCGATAATATCGACCGTTTACCAGAAAAATTGCCTCAATTGTTCCTATCTTTGACAAAATAAAACCCAGAAATTGACTTATTTGCCGATACAGCTTAGAAATATATTCAGAATAAAATTCGTTTAATACGTGATAGTGGCGGTTCTGGATGACGAGTAAACCTGGGGAGGTCCGCTCGTAATTTTCCCAGAATAGCCCAGGAGGCCTCCGTCCTGTGGCGGAGGTCTTCTCTTTACCTGCCAGCCAACTGATTTCCCAACAAATTTACTTCATGGAGACGCCTTATGACCGACACCATTAAAATCGCCCCATCCATTCTTGCCGCAGATTTTGCCCGTTTGGGCGAAGAAGTTAAAGCCATCGATGAAGCGGGTTGCGATTGGATTCATATTGATGTTATGGACGGTCACTTTGTGCCCAACCTAACCTTTGGCCCCCCCGTAATCTCTTGCATTCGGCCCTGGACCAAGAAATTCTTTGACGTTCACTTGATGATTGACCCGGCTCAGCCGTTTTTGGAAGACTATGCCAAAGCGGGTGCGGACCAAATCGTTGTTCACGCCGAAGCCGACAAGCATTTGGATCGGTCCATTCAGGTGATTAAAGGTCTTGGCAAAAAAGCGGGGGTTTCTTTGAACCCGCACACGCCTGTTAACGTTTTGGATCATGTTTTGGATCAACTTGATATGGTTTTGATCATGAGCGTAAATCCGGGCTTTGGGGGGCAAAGCTTCCTTCCTGCGGCTTTGGATAAAGTGCGTGCGGTCAAAGCCATGATCGGGGACCGCAATATCGACATTCAAGTCGACGGTGGGGTGAACGCAAGCACGGCGAAAGCTGTTGTTGATGCCGGGGCAACGTGCCTTGTTGCGGGCTCTGCCGTGTTTAAAGGTGACGATTACGTGGCCAGCATCCAAGCCATTCGTGATGCTTATAATGCTTAAAAAATAAGCCTTAGATTTTAAGCAAAAGGGGAGCGTTTGATATTAGACGCTCCCCTTTTGTTGTTGCCCGTCGAAAACCGAATCTAAGTCTCGATTAAGTCGATTCGTTGAGTTCTTTTGATGAATTTCAAAACCTAAACGCTTGCTTAAGAACTGTGCGCGTAAAATTAAAGACCATTCAGAAAGAATGCTGTTTGTGCTTAAGTCAAACCATGTGTGCAAGCCAAACCATGTGCTTAAGCCAAACCATGTGTGCAAGAAAGAAACCTTAGCCGTGGGGATCGTTCAAGAAATAAAGGCCCGTGCAGGTCAGGTTTTAGGCCCCGTATTTGGCATGACCGTGGTTGTGTACTTTGCGTATCATGCGATTCAAGGGGATCGTGGGTTTATCGCATTGGGCAAATTGCGTCATGACGTTGCCGG
>JAESSV010000087.1 GCA_016763895.1 Magnetovibrio sp.
GGGTATCCAGATCCAGCGTGCTGGTGGAAGCCAGCGGCGGTACGGCGCGGGCCGAATACACTTCGGTATCCTGATTGCGTTTTTGCAATTCCAACGTTCGTTCCTGGACCTTTTCTTCAAGCACGTCATTTTGACGTTTGCGCTCGTTGTACAAAACTCGCACTTCCAACATGTTGGTGATGCGGTTTAAAATTTCAGCCTTATCAAAGGGTTTTGTTACAAAATCGCGCGCCCCGCCTTGTAACGCCCTTAGACGTGTTTCCATATCATTTTGCGCGGTCAGCACCAGCACCGAAAGATATTCATCCCCGGCGGATTTCGAAAGCGTTTCCATGACTTGAAAACCATCCATATGCGGCATGCGAATATCAAGCAAGATGAGGTCAAAGTCGTGCTCTTTTTGAAGCCCTTCAACGTCCCTGGAATCGGTCGTGCTGAGCACATTGGTGAACCCACCAAAGCTCAACATCATTTCCAAAAGTCTGACGTTGACGGCCTTATCGTCAACAATCAAAATTTTAGCCTTCTTGACTTCGTCCATCACATCTTTCATGTGCATATCCTTAACATTCTACATAGTATCAGATGGTGTTCGTTATGTCAGGTTTCAAGGCTTGTGTCATCACCGCTCCGTATACTTGGCAACTCGAGCCAGAAGGTGGAACCTTTGCCCAATTCACTGTTCATCCCGACATCACCGTTCATCAGAGCCAACAGGTCTTTGCACACCACAAGGCCAATCCCGGTCCCTTCTATTTGCATTTTCTCAGCATCTAGCCGGCTAAAAGGTTTGAACAATTCTTGTTGAGCGGCTTCGGACAAGCCGACCCCCGTGTCCGTTACATTGATGCGAATGCGCCGGCCTTCAATGTATTCCATGGTTTCGAGCGTCACCTCGACCGAACCATTTCTTTGATTGTATTTAATCGCATTGGATAGATAGTTTAAAAGAACTTGTTTCAAACGGGTCCGGTCCGCAAAGACGTGTACGCAAGGTACAGTCTTATCAATCGCTTTGATCTGAATGCCGTGATCTGCGGCCATATCAAACACAAGCAAAAAACAATCTTCGATCACGTCTTGGGGGGTAATCGACTCGAATTGCAAATCCACTTTTCCGGCCTCAATTTTAGCCAAATCAAGGATTTCATTGATTAATTCCAACAGGTGATGCCCCCCTTTCATAATCATGCTTACACATTCTTCCTGGGACTCACTCAACGGTTCCTTGGGATTAAACTTTAACATTTGCCCAAACCCCAATATCGCATTCATCGGAGTCCGCAATTCATGGCTCATGGAAGATAAAAAATCAGATTTCGCTTCGTTGGCATGCTTCGCCTCGTCCAATGCATTCATACGGCTGGTGATGTCCGTGCGAATGGCAATGTATTGAAACGGGGTCCCGTGTTCGTTAAGGAAAGGAACGATGGTCGCATAAACCCAATAGGTCCCCCCGCCTTTTTTCAAGTTTTTGATATTGCCCCGCCACACTTTCCCGCTGGATATCGTGGTCCATAAATCGACAAAGAATTCAGGAGGATGTTCACCAGAATTTAAAATCCGATGATTTTGCCCAATAAGTTCTTCGCGGGTAAAGCCGCTGATGGTGCAAAATTTATCATTGGCGTATGTAATGTCACCTTGGGCATTCGAAATGCTCACGATGGCATGTTCATCCATGGCAAACTTTTGGAAATCACGTTCGCGTTCAAGTTCTTTACGCTCAGAAATGTCGGTTATAAAAGCAAATGCTCCGGTCGCCTCGCCGTTCTTTCGGATCGTCGTCGCACTAATATGCGCATAAACCAACGCCCGTTCTTTGTTTAAGAACGTGGCCTCGTATTGGCGCTGATCCAAGGTGGCATTTTCGGGGTCCATTTCCCGATGCGTTTGACGAAAGTCCTTGTGGGTGAATTCCGACGCCCGGTGGCCGACCAATTCTTCGGGCGTGCGGCCCAACATTTTGCAAAAAGCATCATTCACTTCCAACAATAATAAATCAGCATCAACCCGCCAATATCCTTCGGAGGTTGCGCGGATGCTGTTTCGGTATTTTTCTTCGTTTTCAAAAAGTTTTCTTTGGTTGCGCATAAACACCAAGATTAACATCGCAAGAAAAAACAACAGCAAAGCCGTGAATAGAATGAAGATACTTTTGGTTCTTTCCAAAGAGGCATATATTTCTTTGACTTCAATTTCTGCGGCGATGCCAAACCCCAATTCCGCATCCCAAGTCCAAGCTCCAACCACCTGTACGCCCCGGTAATCTCGGTATCCTTCTAGGTCTAAGCCGGTATTGCCGTGTAAAGCGCTTTCCGCCATTTTTGTGAAGGGCTGTTCCGCGCGGGACAGACTCGGCGTCTCGTCAGCAACAAGGTTGACCTCGGGGTTTTTGATTTTCAGCCCCAAAGCCGAATGAAATTCATCTTTGCTCAAGCCATGTTCATAGAGCTGTTTCACGAACAAACTCTCAGACAATAAAGTCCCATCCGCAGCAAAAGCATAGGCCTCCCCTGTTTTGCCAAATCGTCCCGTGACAAAGGCCGGGGAAAAGCTGGTGTCGGGTTCAATCCGCAACGCCAAAACGGCGATAACTTCCCCCCCCGCATTTATAATGGGTGCGGCGACGAACATCGTCGACATCCCCAAAACACGTTCACCAAAGACATTGTTCAAGTGCACATCCGAAATTTGAGGAAGACTGACAAGCGTTTGCCCGGCCCTAATCTTTTGCAAAAAAAGAGCCTGTTTCTGGAGCACGTTCTTCGCGCCAATGCTGGCCTCTTGGTTCGAGGCAATATTGATTCCGTCTTGATCCACAACAAAAAAACCACGATAGCTTTTGATTTTAAAAGCCGCCCTCAAACTTGATCTCAAGCGGTCCTGGGCCGCATGGGCCGTCAAGATTTTCGGGTTTTTTGGCAACTGCAAAAGCTCTTCGACCGCTTGAATGATCGTCTCATTGCTCGACCAGACTTGAGCCAAAGATTTTTGCCCTTCGAACACCAGGCGCACCGCATCATGAGAGGCTTGCAAGGCCATCACCAATGTTGTTTTAACGTCCGATTTTTTCCCGGCCTCAATCCGGTCAATCATCAATTTCGACATCGTCCCAAAAAAAATGCTGAAGAAAAGTAACGCCAAAAGAACCACGCTTTGGGCGCGGTTAATTAACACAAACTGGGGGGATTTCTGTTGCGAAAGCTGCGCACTCCGGTACAGCGCCGCCAAGCCGGTAAAAATCATCCCGAAGCCAAAAACCAACCAGCCCGCAAAACGTTGTTCTTTAAAACTTATGTTGTCTTTCGGTGGGCAAAACGTGACACGCCAGTTGCGATTAGACAAAGAAACCTGACGATTGACACAGGTTAAATTCGGGTTCCCCGTCAGCATTCCCGAAAGCGCCTGTACGGGATAGATTTGCCCTTTGCCCGCCACGGCATCCTCATCAAACACACTTATCTTTAACTGTTCTGTTTCTGAAAATTTAGACGCACTGCTCTCGATCATTTTGTTGACCCGAAAGACCCCCAAAATAAAACCCAACAGATGCAAACGCCTTGCTTCAACCGTATCAAGCGAATAGCCCGCATCATAGACGGGTTCTAAAACCATGATCCCGTATTCTTTGGTCGTTTCTTGATCCAACGTGATGCGTTCCGTTGCCACCAACTTGCCTGTATCGCGCGCCAATTCCAGGCTTTTTAAGTGCGTTGCAGAGGCTGCAATGTTAGCCCCCAGAACCGCCTTGGCATTTTTAAAAGTCTCAGAAAAATAAACCGGGAAGTATTCTTTACGGTCGGCCTTTGCCGCCACCGTTTGACCGTTTTGACGTTCTGTAAACTTAAAATTTTTAAACCCTTTTTGCCGCGCGGTGGCCTCAAATTGATCTCGATCTTGTGCCGCAACACGCGGAATCCATTTCAAAGCCAGAATTTCTCTGTGGCGGCTTAATATGGGGTGGACAAAGAATTTGAAATCCTGTGACGTCATAAACGCGTTGTTTGAAAACAATTCAGAAAGCGTGCGCAGCTCTGAAACCGAGGCTAAGAACGAACGCTCAATAAAGTCCAACCGTTCCTCAACCACCGTTTTAAATCGTAGTCTAGAAAACTTATCTTCTTGATTTACGACAAGGAAATAGCCCACCGAGGACAAAATAAACCCCAGAATACAAATCTTAACAATGGGTATGGACAGTTTTCTAATCTTAAACCTCTACATTTTGGTGTTCATGACAAAGTCTCAACTTTACGCAATGACGCCACGGCGAAACGGCGAAACGACGCAACGACGCAACCAAGAACGGCTTTATGGGCTGTCCCTATCTTCTTTAGGTGAGGAAGTTGGTCTTGAATTTCAAATGTAATTTTCCATACACACGGCATAGAGTGTTGTTCTTCCGAAGAACATTCCGTTTAAAGACGGATTTTGGCCCAATCGGCAAAACACCCCAACACTTTGATCGTGTTGGGGTGATGAAACCAGCAAGATGTTGCCATGACAAAACACGGACATATTGCGCTTGATGAAAGAGATCAAACCGCAGGTTTGCGAAATGACGATCGTCAAGCTTAGGTAAATTGAGGATATACGTTCTTAAAAAACGTTTTTCAGGTCCTAAAGAATGCCCCTTGCCTCAACATAAGCCAAGCCTTGGGCATCTGCCACAGCCTGACAGGTCACTTTGCCTTGATACACGTTCAAGCCCGCCAACAGATGCTGATCGTCTTTCATGGCTTGTTCTGCGCCTTTGTCGGCCAGATTCAAGATGAAGGGCAAGGTGGCATTGTTCAGGGCGTAGGTTGAGGTGTGAGGCACGGCGCCGGGCATATTGGTCACGGCGTAATGCACCACATCATGGGTGACGTAAGTGGGATCGGAATGGGTGGTGGGGCGAATGGTCTGACACAACCGCCTTGGTCGATGGCAACGTCGACGATCACTGATCCAGCCTTCATGCCTTTGACCATGTCTTCGGTGACGACTTTTGGGGCGTTGGCTCCGGGGATAAGCACCCCGCCAACCACCACGTCGGCTTCGAGAACATGCAGTTCTAAGGTTTCTGCATTGGAATAAACGGTTTTAATGCGAGATCCAAAACGGGCGTTGAGCGCACGCAATGTGTCGTTATTTTTGTCCAAAATGGTGACCTCGGCTCCGGAACCGATCGCCATCATGGCCGCGTTGGCACCAACCGTACCACCGCCGACGATGGTAACTTTGGCCGGAGCCACACCGGGCACGCCGCCCAGCAACATACCCCGTCCGCCGGCTTTACGTTCCAAAGTGTGCGCCGCAGCTTGGATGGACATGCGCCCGGCCACTTCGCTCATGGGATGCAACAACGGAAGATCACGGGTATTGGACGTCACGGTTTCATAAGCAATACATGTGCCGCCGCTGTTGATTAAATCTTGAGTTTGTTCCACATCAGGGGACAGGTGCAAGTACGTGAAAAGCGTTTGGCCTTCGCGAATTTTGGCCCGTTCAACGGCTTGAGGTTCTTTGACCTTCACCACCATATCGGCTTTGGCCCATATAGTGTCAGCGTCTGGAGCAATGCTGGCTCCAACGTGTTCATAGTCGCTGTCAGAAGCACCAATGCCAAGGCCTGCGCCAGTTTCGATTTGCACGGCGTGACCATGATTGATGGCTTCACGAACGGATGCTGGCGTCATGCCAATACGGAATTCGTTGTTTTTAATTTCTTTGGGGACCCCGATGCGCATATTTATTCTCCTGATCAATGCGTTGCGGAAAGAGGATGCGAGTATGAACCCCAAATTGCTTTTGGCAAGCTTTTTAAGAGCCTCTTGAAGAGATTATTTTTCCGTGATACGTTCACTTTTTGTTCTTATGATGGACATCCTTATGATAGATAAATTTCAAGCGATACCACAACCCGCAAGCCTTGGCACAAAGGTTAATTTACCCGTATTAGAAAGCGCTGTACGGGCCGGTTTTCCTTCGCCCGCCGAAGATTATATCGAAGGCAGCCTGGATCTAAACGAACATCTTATCCGTCATCCTGCGGCCACTTTTATCGTCCGGGTCGAAGGCGAGTCCATGCGCGGCGTGGGCATTTTTCCGGGTGATTTGTTGGTGGTGGACCGATCCGTTGAACCACGAGACGGACATGTGGTGATTGCCGCCGTGCAAGGCGAATTAACGGTGAAGCGATTAAAGGGCAGCCCCGGCGCTTGGCGCTTGGTGGCCGGACACCCCGATTTCGCCGCCATTTCTTTGGCAAAGGAAGGCGAAGACGCGTCTATTTGGGGGGTGGTGACCAGTTCTATTCGGCGTCTGGATCATGGCATTTAGCTGGGCATTTAGCTGGGCATTTAGCTGGGCATTTAGCTGGGCATTTAGCTGGGCATTTAACAGAGCCTTTAACAGAGCATTTAACAGGACATCCAATATGGGATTTAAAAAGACTCAAACACAATCTTCACATCTGTATGCTTTGGTGGATTGCAATAATTTCTTTGCTTCGTGCGAACGGGTTTTTCGCCCGGATTTAGAAGGTCAGCCGATTGTCGTGCTATCCAACAATGATGGCTGTATCGTGGCACGTTCAAATGAAGTCAAGGCTTTGGATGTGCCCATGGCGGGGCCGTATTTTAAATCGCGCGATGTGTTGCGCCGCCACGGGGTTCATGTGTTTTCTTCAAATTATGAACTGTACGCCGATTTGTCGGCGCGGGTGATGTCGGTCTTGGCCGATTTTAGCCCGGATTTAGAAGTGTATTCCATTGACGAGGCTTTTTTGAACCTGGATGGATTTGACGCCTTTGACCTTGACGTTTTAATGCAAGACTTGCGCGCGCAAGTGAAACAATGGACCGGGCTTCCGGTGTCCATCGGTGTTGGTCCAACCAAGACCTTGGCAAAGCTTGCGGCGGGACGGGCGAAAAAAGAACCCCGACGCAATGGCGTGTTTATCCTCACCGATAACGATGTCATCA
>JAESSV010000088.1 GCA_016763895.1 Magnetovibrio sp.
AAATAATTTAAAGGTTGAACCCATTTCATAGACACCCAACGTGGCGCGATTAAAAGCCCTAGCCCCTTGCATTTGTTGAGGCTGGTTTGGGTCAAAGTCAGGCATGGATACCAAGGCCAAAACCTCACCCGTGTTAACATCAAGCACCACTCCGGCTGATCCTTTGGCTTGAAAAGTATCATGAGCTTTTTTCAGCTCTTCATGCAAAATGGACTGAACCCTAAGATCGATGGACAAGTTAATGGACCGCCCCTCATCCCCCAATATTTTTTCAAATTCCAATTCCGCGCCCGCCGTGCCGCGACCATTAATTTCTGTGGTCCCGACACGTGCGCCAAGGTTGATCCATGAGGGTAAACCCGACGTTCTTCATGGCGAAATTCAAATCCAGGCAAACCTAAACTGTTTACGTCCCAAACTTGATCCGGCGTAAGGTTCCGGGCCAACCATGCAAATTGCCCGCGCCCTTCAATTCTTTTGATCAATGTTTGACGCTTTAAATTCGGCAACACCGTCAACAAACGATCCGCAGATTCCGCGGCATCCCCCCCCTGTCTTGCAAGTTTTGGATTCACATATAACGATTGAGTGGGCAAGGAAATGGCCAAGATATTTCCATTGCGATCATAGACTTCACCACGAGCAACAACGCTTGGGTTGCTTTTAGATGCAGCCCAGGCTTTCCATTTGGGGCCAGCGCCCTTTCCATATTGCGTCAAATTCACCAACCGCGCACCCAACACGACAAAGGCCAAGCAAAACATAACGCCAATCACCAACAGACGCGTTTGACCTTGTTCCAAAGCTTGCTTGCGGGTTCCGTCTTTGCAGATGCGTTTGGGAGCAAGGGATTCAAAAGTGATTTGTTTTTCGCCAAGGTTATTGCGTTTCATGAATGACCTCATCGATTTTTGAAGTCATTTTTGTGCGCACAGGCCAGTTTTTGGCATCCCCGATGGACAAGACCTGATCTGGAGTCATGGGCTGCATGCCCAAGTACTGTTCGGCAAGCGCCTTGATCCGCATCGGATCATTTAAATTGGCCCATTCGGCGCGCAAAACATGCAAGGATCGGCGTTCGTCATCAAGCTCAAGAACCAAGCGCTTATGTTCGGCTTCTAAGTCGTGAACCTGATATTTCACCGAAAATAAAACCATCGACAAGCCACCCGCCAAAATCAAGAACAGCGCCGTGGTATGGCGCAAGAATGAAGATCGTTTGGGGGCTGCCTGTGGCAAGCTTGATTTTACGTCGGCGACAATCGTCATGTCGGCCCTCCCCCGGATGGAGCCCAAGAATCGGCGTTCGTGCGTTCGGCCAAACGCATGCGGGCCGACCGAGACCGCGCATTCAATCTGCATTCGTCTTTGGAGGGTTTCACCACCCCCCGTTTGAGCAATTTAAATGTGGGGTCCGGGCCACGCGTGCCGCTGTCGGGCAGGTGACGGGATGGATTGGGCAAATTTCCCGAGCGCTCATTCAAAAAAACTTTGACCCGCCGGTCTTCTAACGAATGAAACGACACCACGGCAAGGCGACCATTTGGGCCCAAAAGTTTTTCAGCCCCCATCAACCCCCGATCGACCTCACCCAATTCATCATTGATGTATATGCGTAAACCTTGAAATGTGCGGGTTGCGGAATCGATGCCGTCTTTGGATTTTCGCACCACCCGGCGCACCAGTTCAGCCAGTTCCCGGGTGCGCGTAAATTTTTGCTCTTTGCGGGCTTCAACAATGGCATGCGCCACATGACGGGAGCGCCGTTCTTCGCCGAACTCATAAATGAGGTTGGCCAGATCTTCTTCGTCAAACAAGTTCACCACGTCCGCCGCCGTTTGCCCGGTTTGTTCCATGCGCATGTCCAAAGGACCATCGTTTTTAAAGGAAAACCCGCGTTCGGCTTGATCCAGTTGCATGCTGGAAACGCCCAAATCCAAAGCCACGCCATCGACGTTGCCGACGCCATGACCGTGTAACAGGTCCGCCATATCGCCAAATCGACCTTGTACGACCTTAAGCCGCCCGTTAAATTCGGCTTCCATGTATTTGGCTTTGGCGATGACATTTGGATCACGGTCAATGGCCCAAACCGTACAGTTTGCGGCTTGTAAAAAGGCCTTGGAATATCCACCATTGCCGAATGTGCCATCCACATAAACCCCACCATCACGGGGCTGTAATACATCCAGCACTTCTTTCAACATAACGGGGAAGTGGGGTCTGGACATGGAGTTAAATCTTCCGATTGGGCTGGAGGGGGGAAAGGGGCAAGGTTACGCCGCGTGAGCGAGCGCGATCCATTTGACCTTGGCTGTGCAATCCGTAAGCGTCCGGCGCCCAAATGCGAAAACGCGAGCCCCGGCCCACAAACAAGGCTTGTGTCGTGAGCCCCGCATGCTGACAAAGCTCTGCCGGCAAGGTGACGCGACCTTCGGGGTCAAAGGACAACTGATGTGTGCTTTCCAAGGTGATGGCGGCGAGGTCTTCTTGGTCTTCGGAAAACATATCGAAATTTTCTTCAAGGCTGTTGGTGAGGCGCTGCATAAATGCCTCGCCCGTGCCTTCAAGCGCGGGAGATTGAAAATAAGGAAAGATGTAAATACCGGCAAAGCCTTGATCTACCATAGCCGCACGAAAGGGCTTAGGCACTGAAACTCGGCCTTTTTTATCGATCTTATTGAGGTGACGGCCAACCAGCAGCGCCATAGCTTTCCCCGAAATATATGCATCAAAATTGAGACCCAAAGGCCCCACCCATTCCACTGCCCGCAAGCCAAAGTTTCCATTCGAATATAGAAACCAGATGCAAATACGAACCCGAAATATCAAACCAGCACAGAAACACGTCCATGCGGTCATTTGTGGGTCTTTATGGGATACTATGGGATTACATGGGTGTCAATGGGAAATGGTGGTTTAATCTGGGTTTTCAGCACCGATATAGACCTCCACCAGATCCCAAAACCCAAGATCCCAAAACGCCCGTTTCCACAGCCAATCGCAACACCTTGAAATAGAAAGTATACGATCTCCGCCCCGCAATAAGAGCCGTGAGACGTGCCGCCAGAATATTGCCAGAAGATCGCTAGCAGATCTCCGCCCGTTTGGACCAATCACCGCCAATAATTTACCGACAACTTAAACAAAACATTGCGGGCAAAATCACAAAGAAAGCCTGCCACCACCGCCCAAAGTCTTTGCCATGCAAACGACGAGGTACTGGATCGAGGATGCCGGAGGCGTGAGGCTATAATTGGTACGTGGTGCCGGGAATTACAAATTGAACTGGGGGCGTATTAATGGAAGGGAGCGAGAGAAAAATACTGGCGTAAAATGATTTAATAGTCACTTTTATAGGCTAGCCCTTGCGCTTGCTCCCATTGACGGTGTTTTACATAGAGCGCAGTAAACAAGAAGCCTAGAATGAGCGCAGCTATTGCAAAAGATACAGAAGGTCCAACAGTAGATGCGATAGATATCTCAAGATATCTTGTGCCGTTTAAATACAGAGATACTTTTTCAACAGCAAATAATCCAAGCGGTGAAGCAGCTGAGCCTAGCAGGGTAAAAGCACAGATCTTCATCCATCCCAAAATGGCTTTCCCTGCCGTTGGAATATAAAACATCCAATATAGAACGAAACATAATGCAAATGATAACACTGTCGCGATTGTGATCATTAATGACTTTGCTGGAATAGTTTGAAGTACTTCCAGATAAGTATCAGGTATCCAAGCTATTAAAAGCACCTGCGCGATCAACAGGAAGAAGAATAGAATAGCCAGAGAAAAAAAGATTATTGCCTTTCGTCCCAATGCAAAAGCCTCCAGTTAATGATGTCTTATTTTTTTATAACTTTAAAGCTTATGACGCTAAAAAAGAGAAGGCCAACAAAAAGAAAACCTGAGGCCCCTGCATATCCAATTTCGCCACTCGTCAAAAGGTGCGAAGTG
Source organism: Magnetovibrio sp. (assembly GCA_016763895.1). Lineage (GTDB taxonomy): Bacteria > Pseudomonadota > Alphaproteobacteria > Rhodospirillales > Magnetovibrionaceae > JANLGW01. The sequence continues at coordinate 3,957 of JAESSV010000088.1, forward strand.
ACGGCGAAAAAAAACAACGCAGCTAAAAATGAACTGAACGAAACAGCATATTCAATCGATCGCTTTATAATGCCGTCCCTTGATAGAACCGCTAAAGCATCTGATAAATCAGTTAATACGACATCATGTTCAGGCATAAATTTGAATTGAAGGTCCATATGATGGCGTTTCTTTATAGCAATAATATTATACACATCAGAGTAATCTTTGCTTTCGTAGGATATAAAATCAATTCCCAGCTTAGTAGGCTTGCCTCGTTTTGACACAAAAGGCGCCTCTGTAAATATACAGGTGTCCCCGCTATATATATTCCGGGCTTCATCTAAAACATGTCCTTCACAGCCCATAGTCTTCCTCCCCCATTATAAATGTATCAAAGCCGCATTTATCCTGCATAACAGATTGTGCTTCCTTACCTTTTTCAATAGCCATTTCGCACGACCGCTTAAGCTCCTCTACATCTTTCAAATCCATTGCAATGCTAACTCTTTTATCAGAATCCTGACTTGAAAGCTCCAACATCATTGTAAAAGTTATAATAGAACCGAGTATTCCAGATCTAGAATCATTAAACACTGGCCTGATATCAGTAATTATAGAAGAATCTGTCAACATATTCTCATGGCTCATGCTCAAGTCTAGAGCCTTTCGAGCGACACCAAAAACATTTGAAATTAGAAGTTTTTCAATTATTGGGAGGCACTCGCTCCATAAGTTGTGTTCTTGTTCTGTCCAGTCAGAAGCCTACAATGAGACGGTAATAGCTTCTAAAATTTCACCCAAGGAGTTCTCAGCTTGCCGTTTGGGTGAATTCAAGCCAATGATATGACGAAACAGCACGCCAGCATCATCTTTCCCAAAAATTTCGTTGGCTTCATGTCTTAGTTTTGTGAGGCGTATCGTCGGGTGCGTGAAGGAATCTAACTTATTAATAAATGCCTCTAGTCGAGCGCTTCCGTGAGCACAAATAATAGCTAGGTCATTAGCCTGCTTGGACCCGATATTTAATGTCATCTGAGCCATACCATCTCCGTCTTAACGTAAATGCAGTCGCAAAAAAGAAGATAGACCTAACGCACCTATCTGCATTTCCTGTTTCAACAAAAACATATACATAATTTCCTAACGTATACTCTTGATATAATCCTAGCAGGGTGCAAAACAAATAAGAAGCTTAAACATTTTAAACATATGTTCTTCCCGAATGGTTATTAAGTGGACAAATTCCGGCGACATTATACCTTACTAATCTGTCCCCGGTATTATCCGATCACGGTCATGGCCGTTTCAATAAACTGGTCTAGGTTTTTTCGGCTGGCGCCTGCGCGGCCCATGACGGATATGGCCAAGACTTGACCCGCGAAGAATTCTCCTAGAATTTTTGGGTCAACTTCATCTCGTAGCTCGCCTTTTTTTTGCGCCATCTGAAAACGTTTAATGGATGCGCCTCGACGTTCAACATCAATCGAATGTGCGAGTTCTTCCAACGTGCCCGGATGATTGATGCAATCATTGACGGAGTTGACC
>JAESSV010000089.1 GCA_016763895.1 Magnetovibrio sp.
AAATATCCGATAAAGCAGGCCAGCACGAAAATGGTGAACAGGGCCATGAACGAAAACGTTCCGCTGCCGCTGGAATGCATCGCCAATTGACCAACACTTGTTGCCATTTCGTTGGCTTGAAGCGCCAGATTTGCTGCGGCGTCTTGAAATTTTTGGGCTTGATCTTGAATGGTCGCTGCATCCATGACTTAGCTCCCTTCGCCTGTTAACCGGGGGTGTACGACTTTTCCGTCCTTGCACACAAGCGTGCCAGACACGGTTTCGTCTTCCCAGTCAAAGTTTATGGTTTTCGCTTCCTGATCCACATGTGGGGTGAGGAAGTTCAGTAAATTTTTCGCAAACAACTGGCTTGCGTCTTTGGGCAACCGAGACGGCACGTTGTCGTGACCGACAATCTTTACCCCGTTTCTCGATTTAACAATTTTACCCAGCTTGGCGCCTTCGACGTTGCCGCCGGCTTCGACCGCCATGTCGATGATCACAGACCCCGTGTTCATGCTGGCAACCATTTCTTTGGTCACCAAGGTCGGAGCCTTGCGTCCGGGGATCAACGCCGTGGTGATCACAATGTCTTGTTTTTTAATGTGTTCAGACACCACTTGTTTTTGCTTTTCAAAATATTCGGGGGGCATTTGTTTGGCATAGCCGCCAACCGTTTCGGCATCTTTTTCCATGTCTGCGTCAACGGTCAAGAATTTTCCGCCCAGGCTTTCCACTTGTTCGCGGGTGGCCGGGCGGACATCCGTCGCCGTCACCACCGCACCCAAACGTTTGGCGGTGGCAATGGCTTGCAAGCCCGCAACACCAACCCCCATGATAAAGACCTTGGCCGGAGCAATGGTGCCCGCCGCCGTCATCATCATTGGCATGGCGCTGCCGTATTCAGAACACGCATCCAAAACCGATTTATAACCCGCCAAATTTGATTGCGAAGACAAAATATCCATGGATTGAGCCCGGGAAATACGGGGCATCAATTCCATGGCAAATGCGGTCAGACCTGCCTTGGCCATGGCTTCGATATCTTGTCCCTCGGTCAGGGCCGAAAGATGCGCACAGACCACGGCGCCTTTTTTCATCAGTTTGATTTCTGCCGCCGAAGGGCGTTGAATTTTCAACACCACGTCCGCAGATTTCAACGTTGTTTCTATGTCTTTACCAATAGAAGCGCCAACCGCCTTGAAGTCGTCATCGGTGATGGCGGCTTCTAAACCGGCCCCTTTTTCCACCGAGACAGAAAAGCCAAAGGCCGTAAGTTTCTTCACAATTTCGACAGAGCCAGCCACGCGCCGCTCGCCGGATAGACTTTCCTTGGGAATCGCTATTATCATCAGGGAACCGTTCTTTCTTGTGCGTTTTGTCAATCTCATCTACATCAAGCTTTATGCGCGCTTGTTTCACGTTTCTCAAGACATATTGGACGTCATTTTGAACTTTTCCATATTAAAGCAATTTCACCTTCCAATATGGTTTTTGGTATTCGGTCTCAGCCTGCCGTTTCCGGCTCACGCCAAAGAGTTGTATTTGCGCTATGAAGCCTATTGGGGCGGGCTGCACATCGCCGACTTTGCATTGTCGTTGATCAACACGCCCAACACCTTTGAACATCGCTTTCATTTGGAATCTCGAGGCCTCACCCGGTTCTTTTCGAACTTGGCGGCAAAGGCTGTCAGCCGTGGTAAAATCATCCAGCCCCCCGTCCAATCCGTGGCCGGATCGCGCCAAAACGGGCACCTGAAAAATGCGGCCGCTGATCTAACCTTGGCTAACTTAAACCGCGCTAAAACCTATGTGGCAGAAACGTACCGCACCGAATACACCAACAAGCGCCACTTTCGGTGGGTTAATATTGATTTTGGCACGCCGACCCAACCCGCAAAAGCCGTCACCGGGACCAAGCCCATACCGGGACGGGAAGATCGTTGGAATCCCAAAGAAAAAGGACCAGAAGTCCTTGACCGGGTAGAAGCTCGTTTTCGCACCAGCGTTAACGACCCGATCACGCTGGTTCCGCAATTGATGGAAATTGTGCGCACACACTTAAACGGCGGCCCCAAATCGGGCCTTGCCAAGGGCTTTGACGGGCGGCGCAGGTTTGATATGAACATCACTTATTTGGGCCCCGTCAGACGCACCATCGCGGGCATCCGGCAAGATACCTATCGCGTCCGCTTGATCCCCAATCCCGTGGCAGGCTTTAAAAACCGTCACAAAATGTTGTGGAACAATGCTGCCTATGACTTTTATCTGGCCCGCGACGGAAGCTTTGCCCCCCTTGCAAATCGTTCCGGTGGGTCACGGACCCGTGTTGACCATGGTGGAACGGTGCAGCCGAGAATGTGTTGTGAAAGCCGCAGAAGACTAAGCGAAGACCCAATATTAGGATCCAATATTAGGGCTTAAGCCGCAATTTCTTTTTTATAGGCGTTGAACGTTTCATAAATACCGCTCAAACGATCCGCCGTGCCATCGCCGAACATAAAATCAAGCTTGAGGCTTTGTTCGTCGTCCCACAAGGTTTTGAACAGATCTGAAAACAGCGCGGTGAACAACAGTTGGAAATGTTGGTCTTCGAACAAAAAACCCGAGCCGCGCTCGGTCACGTTGTTCAAAATCGACATAAAATTACGTTTGGCCCAACTGAAATCTTCGAATTTAAGTAAAATGCGAATTAAAATGTTATAGGCAAACCGTTTATGACGGTCATTTTTGCCAATCATGGCCCAGATTTCGCCATCATCATCGGTGGAAAAGTTGCTCAGCAATTCTTGGGATTCCACGTTGAGTTCTTCGTACAAGACCTCTCCCAAAAGCTTGTATAAATAATTGTCAAAACCCTTCACCACATCTCGGGGGAAAACGGGGTTTTCGGAGTCCGCAAAAAGATGAGAGAAACGACCTGCGATCAAACGCAGCAGAAACATCGAACGATTGCCCGTTTCTTCAGGGTTTTCAACATTGGCTTGATTTTGAGCCGGGGATGCGCCCGGCAACAAGGTTGACACATCGACTTCTGAGCGCACGCGTTCGGCAACTTCGCTGCCGTAATTGAGCATGTTGGTGCGGATCACAACTTCGATTTCACGCACCAATTCTTTGATATCATCATCAAGCTTTGGGGTTTTTTTATCCCGCGTTAACAAGCTATTGCTCAACATCAAATCGAGAACCGAACGGATAATGGTTTTGGTCGCAGCCGTCGAACGGTGCGCCACCTGAACGGGCCCCCCACCTGGCGTTTGATCACCTGAATTTTGATTTGTTGTGTTGCTCATCGCTCTAAACTTCTTGATGATCCTTTTTCACGGCACAAAAAAAATGTACAGCACAAAGGAATCGCCCCCATAACGTTCTATTCCATAAATAACACACAGGCCCTAAAATTTCATTACCTATTCCGGCACCTCTTTTTATCGTTATTATGAGGCTTCCAGTTCATCAATGTAACGCCGCACAACGTTCAAGCCTTCGTTCCAGAAATTGGGGTCAGAAGCGTCCAATGCAAACGGGGCCAAAAGCTCTTTGTGGCGTTTGGTTCCCCCCGCCGATAACATGTCCATGTATTTGTCTTGAAAGCCTTCGTGACCGCTTGAAAATACGCCATATAAAGAATTCACCAGGCAATCGCCAAAGGCATATGCATAGACATAAAACGGCGTGTGGACGAAGTGCGGGATATAGGCCCAATAATTTTTATAGGCCTCGTCAAAACGAATCGCCGGGCCAAGGCTTTCGCCTTGCACGTCAATCCAGATTTCACCCAATCGATCCGAAGACAATTCGCCTGATTTTCGTTCGTCATGAACGCGGCGTTCAAATTCGTGAAAGGCAATTTGGCGGACCACGGTGTTGAGCATGTCTTCGACCTTGCCCGCAATCAATATTTTACGCCGCTTTGGATCTGTTTCGCCTTCAACCATTTTTTGAAACGTCAACATTTCACCGAACACCGAGGCCGTTTCCGCAGTGGTGAGCGGCGTGTCGGACATCAAAGTGCCTTGGTCAGCCGCCAAAATTTGATGAACACCATGACCCAATTCATGGGCCAACGTCATAACGTCACGCGCTTTACCGTGGAAATTTAGCAAAATGTACGGGTGAGCGCTGGGCACCACAGGGTGTGCAAAAGCCCCGGAATCCTTGCCTTCACGCGGGCGGGCATCGATCCAGCCTTCATCAAAAAAACGTTTCGCAATTTTGGCCATTTCGGGCGCAAAAGCCCCATAAGCGTCCAACACCAAAGCTTTGGCATCGTCCCAGCTGTACAGTTTCGACGCATCATCGGGCAAGGGCGCGTTGCGGTCCCAATAATCCAAAACATCAACGTCAAACCATTTGGCTTTCAAGGCGTAATAACGGTGAGAAAGATCGCCAAAGGATGCTTTGACGCTTTCGACCAACGCATCTACCACCTGGTCTTCCACTTGGTTGGCAAGGTTGCGATCGGACACCGGGCGTTCAAAATTGCGCCAACGGTCTTCGATGTCCTTGTCCTTGGCAAGGGTGTTGGTGACCAACGCCAAAAGCCGAATGTTGTCGCCCAAAACCTTGCCAAAGGCCTGTGAAGCGGCTTTGCGTTTGTCCGGCGATTTGTCCGACAACAAATTCATGACTTCGGATTGGGTCAGGTTTTCGCCGACACCATCCACATCAAAACGCATGTCAGAAAAGGTTTCTTCGAACAACCGCACCCAAGCCGCGCGACCCGTGACCGATTTTTCATGCAACAATTTTTCAAGTTCATCGGACAGCTGATGCGGGCGAAATTGACGGACTTCTTTTAACCGCGGACGATAGCGCCCGGCGGCTTCGCTTTGTAACTTTTGATCCAGGTCAGCGTCTTCTAAACGATTGATTTCCAATGCGAAAAA
>JAESSV010000090.1 GCA_016763895.1 Magnetovibrio sp.
CAGATGATGATCTTGCAGCCGAATGGGCGGCGATGCTCGATTCCGGCGATGGCGGCGGCGATGGCAGCGGCGGCGGTGGCGGCGGTAATCGAGAATCCACACGGGTTCTAAATCAAGATGAAATTGATAGTCTGCTTGGTTTTGATGAAGATGAAGCCGAAGGTGAGCGGGCTTCTGGTATCCAGGCTATTCTTAATTCGGCGTTGGTTTCATACGAACGTCTGCCCATGTTGGAAGTGGTGTTTGACCGTTTGGTTCGGCTGATGTCGACCAGTCTGCGTAACTTTACGTCTGATAACGTCGAGGTGTCTTTGGATGCCATCACATCGACCCGGTTTGGGGATTATTTGAATTCGATCCCGTTGCCCGCGATGTTGAGTGTGTTTAAGGCGGAAGAATGGGATAACTTTGGCCTGTTGACGGTGGACAGTTCCCTTATTTATTCCATTGTCGACGTTTTGTTGGGCGGTCGTCGCGGGACGGCGGCGATGCGGATTGAAGGGCGCCCCTATACCACCATTGAACGGTCCTTGGTTGAACGTATGGTGCATGTGATGTTGGCGGATTTGTCCGGTGCGTTTGAGCCTCTTTCTCCGGTGACCTTTCGATTTGACCGCTTGGAAACGAACCCACGGTTTGCGACAATTTCCAGGCCGTCCAACGCCGCAATTTTGACGCGTTTGCGTATTGATATGGAAGACCGTGGCGGTCAGTTGGAATTGTTGTTGCCTTACGCGACATTGGAACCTGTTCGTGAATTATTGTTGCAAATGTTCATGGGTGAAAAATTTGGACGGGATTCAATTTGGGAAACTCACTTGGCGGAAGAGTTGTGGTTAACCGACATTGACCTTGTCGCAATTTTGGATACCCAAACCATGCGGCTGGGTGAAGTTTTCAGTCTGCAAAAGGGCTCGCACCTTGATTTGGGAGCAACACCAGACACGATGGTGACCTTAAGTTGTGGTGACATTCCCATGTATATGGGGAATATGGGTCGCAAAGGCGATCAAATGGCCATTCGGATTTCTAGCCGTTACAAGAAGAAAAAGGATTAGTTCATGCCGGTATCGCTTATTCTTGATGTGATCATTGCTGTGCTTTTGGTCTTGACCATTGCTTATGCGGTGCGTTTGAATCAAAGACTTTTGCAATTGCGATCGGATAAGAATGAACTTTTGGTGTTGGCCAAAACGTTTGCTGCGGCAACGGTGCGTGCGGAAAAAGCCATTGAAAATTTGAAAGTTACCAGCGAAAGCCTGACGATTGAGATTGTAAAAGCGGAAACCTTGAAAGACGATCTGGCTTATTTGGTGAACCGAGGCGGACGAACCGCAGATGAAATGGTCGATACCGTGCGCGGCGGCCACGCCAGCCCAACAGCCCCATCTCCCGTGAAATCAGGTGTTCGTGATAAAAAGTTTAATGACATCAATGAAGAAACGCGTTTGATCGAAGAAGCCATTCGTGCCGCGACGCCGGGACCGGGTGATGACGAGGCACCTTCACCCCCTGAAAAAACACGGCGTATTCCGGGGAAGTCTAGGGGCAAACCCAAACGCTCTGGGGCTTCTTCATCCCCACCTCGGGGCTCTGGCTCGGCAAGCCCTAGGGGCTCTGGTCCGGCAAGCTCTCGGGGCTCTGGCCCGGCAAGCTCTCGGGGCTCTGGTCCGGTAAGCTCTAGGGGCTCTGGCCCCATAAGCAATGAACCCTTCCCCCAGGCTTCTTCGTCGCGTTCAACAGATATGATGGACGATGATGATAGCGAAGCCATTGGGGATACGCCGGCCGCTCGGGAATTGTTAAAAGCCCTTGGTTCCGTCAAGTAATGGGGATCCGTCAAGTAATGGGGTTCCGTCAAGTAATGGGGTTCGGTCAAGTAATGAGGCAGTCTTGTATAAGTTGGATGGTTTGATATGACACTCGAAAATTTAACCATGGGTCAATTGGAACCTGAAACAACGTCCGCGTCGAAAGCATCACCGGAAATGGAGCCCATTTCTTTTGATGAACCGCGCAACGCCAGTTTGTTGCGCCGCGTGGTGGTTAAAGTTCGCTTGCTGCCCATGGTTATTTTCTTTTCGACATTGATGTTAACGGTGCGTGTCGGGGATATTTGGACCGGCGTGGATGGCGCCCTGAATGGCACCGTGACCTTAACCGGATCCGAAGCCCATGCCCAAACCCAGGCTCAAACCAAGGGCGGCGCTACGCCCGGTGAAGCCGCGATGCCAACGGGCAATGAGTTGGGTGGTGGTTTGGCTATGGACGGCAATGGCTCCCCCGCACAAGACAAAGCCGCAGCCGCCGCGCGGATGTTGGCGGACGACCCGACGTTGTTGACCCAGTCGGAAATTGATTTGTTGCAAAAACTTGCGGAACGTCGCGTGGTTATTGATGCGCGCGAAAAAGAGCTGGAATCCCGGGTCATTTTGTTGGCCGCAGCCGAAGCCAGAATTGATATAAAAATTAAAGAATTCAAAGGATTACAGGCAACCATCGAAGCCTTGGTTACGGAATACGACAAGCAACAATCTGTTAAACTTCAGAGCCTTGTCAAGATTTACCAAAATATGAAACCCAAAGATGCGGCGCGTATTTTGGAAGAATTGGATATGGATACCTTATTGCCCGTTGTCGAACGCATGAAAGATCGTTCCCTTGCGGCGATTATGGCGAAAATGAATCCCCAACGTGCCCGCGATATAACGGTCGAGTTGAGACAATTGCGCCAGCTTCCAGATGTTGCCACTTTGGGGAGGTAAGGCAAATTCTGGGAAAGCCCTTTTTTTTTTGCTACTTTTCTTCTCAGAGCATCTAAAAGGTTGCGATTTTTCTGTGACTGTTATACCTAACTTAGGTAACAACAAGTTATGTAGATTCGTAAGGTGACGAAAAGGTTGGCAAAAAGCGTTTTGGTGCCTATATTTGATGAGATGCGATAAAATAAATTGTATATTCATCTGCGGAACAGAAAATTAGTGTGGCAACACACATAAATTATAGTAAATTAACGAGGTTAAAAACCTTGCTGAGGAATGGAGTGAATTAATGGCTGTCGATATGAGCATGAAAGTTCTGATTGTTGATGACTACAAAACGATGCTCAGGATTATGCGCAATCTTCTTCGTCAACTTGGATTTGAAAATGTCGAAGATGCTATTGATGGCACCCAGGCCCTTGAAGTGCTGCGGGCCAGTGATGAAAAATTCGGCCTGATTATCTCAGACTGGAACATGGAACCCATGACCGGCATCGAACTTTTGCGTCATGTCCGTTCAGATGAAAAATTCCAACAAACGCCTTTCATCATGGTGACCGCCGAGTCTAAGTCTGAAAACGTGATTGCAGCGAAAGAAGCGGGTGTTTCAAACTACATCGTCAAGCCTTTTAATGCAGGCACATTGAAGGCCAAAATGGTTAGCGTGCTCGGCGAATTCTAAGGTAACCCCTTATGGCCGCGCCTAAAATAGCAGGCCAAGCCGAAGCCATAACAGAAAGACGGATCAAACAAAACAGCCTCACAAGCTGGGTCTTCCGATGTGAAGACGGCCATAGACACGGGTGTGTCTGTGGTTTGGTCCGCCCAAAAATCAAAAAAATATAAGGCTTTCCAAGTCCGAGCAGAAGCCAGAGAAATAGCCAGAGAAATAGCCAGAGCAATACCAGAGCATTTGGCGGCTGGGTCCAAGAGGCCATTGCCGGCCCGCGCATCGTAGGGAATTTTTGACACTGATCTTCTCATAATCTTCTCATGTTCTTCTCAATGAGCCTCACAGCGGGCCTCACAGCGGGCCACACAGCGGGCCTCACAGCGGGCCTCCGCCAGCCTCAACGCAGTGATAAAGTCAAGAATCAAGCCAAAGTTGATGATTTGTTAGCCCGTTTCGACTAAAGTCCCTGAGTAGCTGAGAGAATCCTTTATTTTCTGCTTTAATTTTCTGCCTTAATTTTCTGATGGACAACATGTAAATGAATGACATGGATGGTCAAATCAAGCCAGTCGAAGCGGGTGTTGATTCGACCATAGCTTTGTTCTTGGGGCTATATTTGGTTGTTTTGGCCTTTTTCATTCTGTTGGTCAGCATTTCATCCATCGAAAAAACAAAATCCAGCAAAGTCATGGACAGTTTGTCCAGCACGTTTACGTCGTTGTTGCCGCCTTCTGCGGATTTAACGACCTTTACGGCGAAAGATGGCGACATCATCGCAGGACAAGAATTTCAACAGCAAGTGACGGGGATTTACGCAACTGTTCTGGGCGTGGACAAGGTCGAAATCGTACAGCCCGGAAAGCAAATGCGCTTGTTGTTGAAGGCCGATTCTTTGTTTTTTGACGGTGAAGCCCGTATTCGACCCGCGATATATCCTCTTTTGGATCGGACCGTGGCGTCCTTATCTAACCGTCCCCGTGGGTTACGCTTTGATTTGGAATTTATGATTGGCACCCCACCCTCCGAAGATGGTAAAACCATGCCGGTGAAACAGACCTTGGAAGTAGAACGTGCGGGGGCATTTGCGCGGGCCATGAATGAACGTGGTATTCCCCCCGATAGCCTTTCCATCGGCATGCGCCCCGGGCATTTGGGTGAGATTGTGATCTATTTTTATACCCGTGATATCGAAGCAACAAGATTACGTTTCGAAACCAAGAAAAAGTGAGGGTGTCCGTTGTGCAAAAAAGCGTCAAAAGCAATGCTTCGATAGGCATCGCACCAGAGGAAAAGCCCAACATGGCTTGGATGGTGACGTTCACGGACCTGGTCTCTTTGATGCTGACATTTTTCGTGTTGTTGTTTTCCATGTCATCGTTGCAAATCGATAAATGGGAAAAAATGACCGACAATTTGAGCAAAACGCTCAACCCCAGCAAAGTGAAAACGGTGGCTTCTGCGACGGCAGAATTTAACATTGGCACTATTTTTCGTCGCCCCGCCACAAATTTGGATTATTTATCTGGCGTCTTGACTGCGGGCGTGCTCGAAGACCCGCTGCTGGCCAAAAGCCATGTCATGTTATTGGAAGATCGCCTGGTGATTGCGCTTCCGGGTGATTTGTTGTTTCCACCGGGCAAAGCCGAAATGCCCGAAGAGGCCCGTGCGGCTTTATTCACGCTGGGCGGAATGTTGAGCAACGTCAGCAACCAAATCGGTGTGAACGGTCACACGGACCCGGTTCCTCCGGGTAAATCTCAAGGTTTTTCTTCGAATTGGGAATTGTCCATGGCGCGAGCGGCTGCGGTGGCGAATTCTTTGCGACGCTCGGGCTATACGGATGATATTTTTGCTTATGGATATGCCGATAGTCGTTTTCAACAGCTTCCCAATATGGACGCCGTACAACGTTCCGCCATGGGTCGGCGCGTGGATGTGATCATTTTGTCGACCGTGGGTGGAAATTGATGGCGGGTTTGGGGAAAGCGGGCTTTGGGCTTGCCTTCATTGTTGCCGTATTGGGGTTGAATTTAAGCCTGTCCGGCGAGGCACAGGCCGATCAAGTCTCTGTGCGGGGGAACCAAAAAAGCGGCTATGGCCGTATTTTGTTTCGTTGGCCCCAACCCGTGGGCCATATAGCCAAACGCCAAGGCAATCAATTAAAGGTCGAATTTTCGCGTCCTATTCAGGCGAATTTGCAAGCGGTTGTGCGCAACCTTGCGGCCGTTGTGGCCGTTGATCCGGCCCCCAATGACAGAACCGTGCTGTTTCGCATAAAAGGCGATTTTACGGTGCGCAGTTATGACAGCGGGGCAACCGTGGTGGTGGATGTGGTCCGCACCGGCGCGAAAGCCAAAGCACAAAAACCTTCTTTGGGGCCCAATGTTGCGGTTCGAACGGGGGTCCACCCAACCTATTCTCGTATTGTGTTTGATTGGAAAAACAAACCGGGGTTCGTCCTCAAGCGTTCGGGGGAGACGACCACTTTGGCGTTTGGAAAGGCGGCGAACGTGAACTTGTCTAAGTTTGCCAGAGGTCGCATTCGCAACATTAAAAATGCCACGTCGAGTTCCGTGGGCGGCAAACTGTCGGTGCGCTTTTCCATCGATGCGACATCCCAAGTTAAAGCATTTGCAAGCGGAACTAAGGTGGTCATGGACGTTTTTGCCCCTTCGGGTAAAGCCGCCCCAGTTCGCGCGGCCCTTAAGCCGCCCGCACCCAAAGCCGCACCTGTCGTACACGTCACCAAAGCCGAAACAACCCCCGTGCGCAAAGCTTCAAAGGCCAAGCCAATGGCTTTGGACCCAGCATCTGTAAAGGCGGTGGCCGAGCTTTCAGCGGTGGCGACTTCAACATCAGCCGGAAAGCCCAAAGCGGGCATAGCGCTTAAAAAGACAGGCGTGAAAACCAACATCAGCGCGGACGGTGTTGTGAGTTTGCGGTTCAATTGGGATGAGCCCGTTGGGGCCGCCGTTTTCCGCCGCAGCGAAGCCTTGTGGTTGGTTTTTGACAAGACGGCAAAAATGGACACCAAAGCCTTGGCAAGGGGAGGCAAGGGCCTGGTGACGTCAGTGGAACAAGTCGCGTCCAACACCGGCACGGTGCTGCGGATGACCACAGCCGAAGGCATTAACCCGTCGATTAAACGTTCAGGGTTAGCTTGGGTGCTTGAATTTTCTCAACAGGGTTTGGCCCCAAATTCATCGTTACAAGCCGATGCCCAACCGGATTCGCCCTTGGGGGCGCGCTTATTTGTGTCCGTTCCCGAACCCGGCAATGTGGTTGCCTTTCAAGATCCCGAAATTGGCGACAATCTGATTGTGGTGCCGATTATTCCCTTGAGCCATGGTTTTTCCCGGCAATGGAAATATCCACAACTGCATCTTTTGGCGAGCAAGCAAGGTGTGGTGGTGAAGCCGGTGTCCGATGACGTGCGGGTGCGGCCCTTGCGTCAAGGTGTTGAAATTACAAGTTCAGGAACGTTGCAGGTTTCGGCGGTTACACCCGAAGAACGCGCCGCCATTGACTTGGAAACCGCACGAGCCGCAGGCGGCGGTCCTAAATTTTCAGGTCCCCTAAGCCGGGTGATGGACTTGGAAAAATGGAAGCGCAAAGATCTGCAAAATTTTATGACCACCCGCCGCAAGCTGTTCCAAGCCGTTGTCAAAGCCAAGGGACCCAGGACTCGTGAAAAAGCCCGGACCGAAATGATGAACTTTTATTTTGCAAATGGTTTTGAAGCTGAAACTTTGGGTGTTTTGGAAACCATCCGTTCGGATCGTCCTGAAATCGAAAAAGAAGCGAATTTTAGGATGATGCGCGGCGCGGCGAATTGGTTGATGGGCCGTTATAATGATGCTCGTAAAGACCTTTTTGACAACAGCTTAAATGGCATTGATGAGGGCACGTTCTGGCGCGCTTTGGTGGTCGCCGGAGAAGGGAACCTGCCCGACGCAGCCTATGACTTGCGAAAAGTTGGGGCCATATCAGCGCCGTACCCCAAGGCTCTGAAATTTTCCACCACCTTGGTGG
>JAESSV010000091.1 GCA_016763895.1 Magnetovibrio sp.
AGCGAAGTCGTTTGGCATGACAAAGCCCCCGAAGGCAAACTGGATCTTTTGGTGACCATTGATTTTCGCATGTCCACAACGTGCTTGTATTCCGACATCGTTCTGCCCACAGCGACGTGGTACGAAAAGAATGATTTGAACACATCCGATATGCATCCGTTCATTCACCCCTTGAGCAAGGCCGTTGACCCGCCTTGGGGCTGTCGCAGCGATTGGAGCATCTTTAAGGGGATTGCCAAATCATTTTCGGACAATTGTGAAGGTGAACTGGGCGTGGAAACCGATTTGGTTGCGTTGCCCTTGTTGCACGACACACCCGCCGAGCTTGGCCAACCCTTTGATGTGTTGGATTGGAAAAAGGGCGAATGCGATCCCATTCCCGGAAAAACCATGCCAGATCTGGTGCCGGTTGAACGCGATTACCCTAAAACCTATGAGAAGTTTACGTCCCTTGGACCCTTATTGAAAAAGATTGGCAATGGGGGCAAAGGCATCGCGTGGAACACCGAAGACGAAGTCGATTTCTTGGGCGAACTGAACGGTGTGGCAGACAATAATCAGCCGAAAATCGAAACAGATATTGACGCCACCGAAGTCATTTTGTCTTTGGCTCCCGAAACCAATGGCGAAGTCGCGGTCAAAGCCTGGAAAGCTTTGGGCAAGATTACAGGCTTGGACCACACGCATTTGGCTAGAGCCAAGGAAGATGAAAAAATTCGGTTTCGTGATTTGCAAGCGCAACCGCGCAAAATCATTTCGTCTCCTACGTGGAGCGGCATTGAATCCGAACATGTGTCCTATAATGCTGGCTACACCAATGTCCATGAAATGATTCCGTGGCGAACCTTGACCGGGCGACAACAATTGTACCAAGATCACTCTTGGATGCGGGCGTTTGGTGAGGGGTTTTGTGTGTACAAGCCGCCGATCAACACCAAGTCGATTAAAAATATTGCCAAGGAAAAAGACAACGGCAACACGGCGGTGATCTTGAATTTCCTGACACCGCACCAAAAATGGGGCATCCATTCGACCTATACGGATAATCTGTTGATGTTGACGCTTTCACGTGGCGGTCCGATTGTTTGGATCAGCGAGATTGATGCAAAGGCCGCAGACATCGAAGACAACGACTGGATTGAAGCCTTTAATATCAACGGAGCCCTGACCGCGCGTGCCGTGGTCAGCCAACGGGTGCCACAAGGCGCTTGCATGATGTATCACGCTCAAGAAAAAATCGTCAACGTTCCGGGCAGCGAAATTACCGGGACACGGGGCGGGATTCATAACTCTGTCACCCGGACGGTGTTAAAACCAACGCACATGATTGGCGGTTATGTGCAACAGGCTTATGGCTTTAATTATTATGGCACTGTGGGCTCGAACCGCGATGAATTTGTAGCGGTTCGAAAAATGAATAAAGTTGATTGGCTCGAAGAGCCATCAGCAGCCGAGTGACGGGAAGGGATGATAAAATGAAAATTCGCGCACAAATCGGCATGGTTCTGAATCTGGACAAATGCATTGGTTGCCATACGTGTTCTGTCACGTGTAAAAATGTTTGGACCAACAGAGAAGGCGTTGAATACGCTTGGTTCAACAACGTCGAAACCAAACCCGGTGTTGGTTATCCCAAAGAATGGGAAAATCAGGATCGTTGGAACGGCGGCTGGAAACTCACCGCATCGGGAAAATTGCAACCCAAAGCGGGCGGCAAGCTTCGTATGCTGATGAAAATTTTTGCCAATCCGGACCTGCCACAAATTGACGATTATTACGAACCGTTCACGTTTGATTACGAAAAATTACAGACGTCCGGTCGCCGCAAATCCGCGCCAACCGCAAGGCCGCATTCGTTGATCACGGGTCAGCGGATGGACAAGGTCGAATGGGGACCAAACTGGGAAGACATCTTGGGCGGCGAGTTTTCCAAACGGTCCAAGGATAAAAATTTCGATGACATCCAAAAGGAAATTTACGGCGAATTTGAAAATACGTTCATGTTCTATTTGCCCAGATTGTGCGAGCACTGCTTGAATCCGGCCTGTGTGGCATCTTGTCCATCGGTGTCCATATACAAGCGCGAAGAAGACGGCATTGTGTTGGTGGACCAAGATAAATGCCGGGGGTGGCGCATGTGTGTCAGCGGTTGTCCTTACAAGAAAATTTATTACAATTGGCAGTCAGGAAAAGCCGAAAAATGCATTTTCTGTTATCCGCGAATCGAAGCAGGCGAACCCACCGTGTGTTCCGAGACGTGCGTGGGGCGTATCCGGTATTTGGGCGTGATGTTGTATGACGCCGATCAAATAGAGGCGGCGGCGAGTGTCGAAAAAGAAACCGATTTGTATCAGGCCCAATTGGACGTGTTCTTAGATCCAAACGATCCCGACGTTCAAGCCCAGGCCCGCAAAGATGGCATTCCAGAAGCCTGGATTACGGCGGCGACAGAATCGCCCGTTTATAAAATGGCGATGGAGTGGAAAGTGGCTTTGCCATTGCATCCTGAATATCGCACGCTTCCGATGGTTTGGTACATTCCGCCGCTTTCCCCCGTGCAAAATGCGGCGGAAAAAGGCTATGTGGGCTTTGATGGGGAAATCCCCAACGTGGATGATTTACGCATTCCCATGAAATACCTGGCGAACATGATGACGGCGGGGGATGAAAAACCCGTATCCGACGCCATTCGTAAAATGTTTGCCATGCGCATCCATCAACGCGACAAACATGTGAACGGCAAAGACAACACCGCAGTGTTGGATCAAGTGGGGTTAAGCAAAGCCGAGGTCGACGAAATGTATCGTTACATGGCCATTGCCAATTATGAAGACCGATATGTCATTCCCACCACGCACAGGGAATATGCCGAAGATGCTTACAATCTGCGGGGCAGTTGTGGATTTAGCTTTGGCAATGGGTGTTCCGATGGTCAGTCGCCCGAGATAAACTTGTTTGGCACGCAAAAGCCTAAAATGAAATCGCCGGGGGGCTCTTGATATGAAAAGTTTCAAAGCCATCGGTGCGGTGTTGAATTACCCGAGTGCGGAATTGATATCGGCCTTGGACGAAATCGAAGCTTGTTTAAACGAAGAAAAAACCTTGAACAAGGGCCTGTCTAAGTTGTTGCAGCATATGAAAACAACGCCCTTGCTTGAGCTTCAAGAACAGTATGTTGATTTGTTCGATCGCACCCGGACCTTGTCTTTGCATTTATATGAACATGTTCATGGCGATTCCCGAGATCGCGGTCAGTCCATGGTCGATTTACAGTCGGTTTATCATTTGCACGGGTATGCCATGAGCCAGCCGGAACTTCCCGATTTTGTGCCGCTGTTTTGTGAATTTTTATCGTTGGCTCCGGAAAAAGCGTCTCGATCCATGTTGGGTGAGGCCTCTACGGTTCTTGAAGTCATTCGCACAGGTTTGGACAAACGCGATAGCCTTTATGAAGCGGCCATCGTCGCCTTGATCAATTTAGGCGGCGCGAAGATCAATTATGCTGAGCTGGAAAAAATCTTGAAGGCTCAGCCCGAAGATGAAACGAGCCTGGAAAGCATTGATGCCGCATGGGAAGAAGCCCCCGTCACGTTTGGGCCAGAAAGTGCACCACAGGACGCCTGTCAAATGCCCACGCGGGCAAGGGGAGAATGAAAATGCAATATCTCAATGAAGTTGTTTTTGGCTATTACCCCTATTTTGCTTTGACCGTGTTTTTGCTGGGCAGTTTGATCCGGTTTGACCGGGATCAATACACGTGGCGAAGTGGATCAAGCCAATTGCTTAGAAACCGTCAAATGATGGTGGGCTCGAACTTGTTTCACATCGGTATCCTGAGCCTGTTTGGCGGGCACTTTGTGGGGCTTTTGACCCCAATCTTTATATTTGAAGCCATGGGCATTACCCATGCGCAAAAACAAATGTTGGCCGTGGGCGCGGGGGGTGTGTTTGGCATCATGTGCTTTATTGGTTTGACCATGCTTTTGCATCGTCGCCTGACCGATCCGCGCATTCGGGCCACCAGCAGTTCTATGGATATTTTTATTCAAGTGATGTTGTGGGTGCAATTGGTTCTGGGTCTGTTTACATTGCCGTTGTCCATGGGCCATGCCGAAGGCGAAATGATGGTGCGGTTCATGAATTGGGCTCAACACATTGTGACGTTTAGAGCCGGTGCGGCCAGTTATATATTGGATGTCCCGGTACTTTTTAAAGCTCACCTTGTGATCGGTATGACCATGTTTTTGATCTTTCCGTTTACCCGGTTGGTACATGTTTGGAGCGCCCCTGTTGGCTATTTGGTCCGTCGGTACCAAGTGGTTCGCACCCGGCGCAAGATTGGATAGCCCCTTGGATATTATTATCAACGGATTGCCTTTAGACGAAGACGCGATCGCCCGGGAAATGCAATATCATCCCGCCGAAAACTTAGAAACGGCGCGCGCCGAGGCGGCGAAAGCCTTGGTGATTCGCACCTTGTTAATACAGCAAGCCCGCACAGATGGGTTTCGACAAGAAGATGACGACGCGATCGAAGCCTTGTTGGAAAAGAACATCGCCGTAGACGAGCCCGACAAAGACCGCTGTATGGCGGCCTATGAAAATCATCGGGAACGGTATCGTGCGCCGGATTTATTTGAGGCCTCGCATATCTTGTTGCCAGCACAGCCCGATGACCAAGAACAACTTGAAAAGGCAAAATCCCAAGCGAATGATTGCTTGAAGACGTTGCAAGAAAAGCCTGCCCAGTTTGCAAAATTAGCGGGCGAACATTCAGCATGTTCCTCTGCTGAAAATGGCGGCAGTTTGGGACAGTTTTCGACCGGAGACACCGTCGATGAATTTGAAACGTTCCTTTATAACCTAGAACCCGGTCAGCTTTGCCCGGTTGCTGTGCAAACTCGATTTGGCTTTCATGTGTTGCGTTTGGATTACCGCGAATATGGTCGGGAACTTCCCTTTGAATCCGCGTTGGAATCCGTTCGAGATGATCTGTTGAGCCAAGATTGGCGAGCAGAGGCAGCTGGTTATGTAAAGAAATTGGTTGAAAAAGCCAATATTCTTGGTATTGATATGGCCTGATCATAATACCTGTCAGGTACTGGTCAGTTTGGAGCTTGTTGATTGCACAATTCCAAGTGTCACAAATATATCATTTGTTAAAGAAATCATTCCGAGTATCTTTCGTTTTAGTCTGTAGCTGGAGGCGCGATAATGACCGTTCGGTCTAAACTAATTTTAGTTCTATCAACATTACTTCTAATTATTGTTGGTATTTCTGTTCTGACTTATGTGCGCCCGAATGCACAAGCGCCGCACCTCGCCAAAATGGAAAGTCAGTCGCTTCAAGTCGCAAAAGCGAATGTCCCGCTTTTGGTCACGGTCAAACAAATCAAATTTCACGTTGTGCAAGTGCAACAATGGTTGACAGATATTTCTGCAACACGGGGCCTCAATGGTTTGAATGATGGCATTGATGTTGCGCAAGAGCATGTCACGGCGTTTTATAAACAGGTCGCCTTGGCAAAAGAGCTTGCCACCACCTTAGGCCTTGATGAAGTTGTCGGTCTTTTGAAACAAGCCGAAACAGACTTTACGCCATACCACGAAGCAGGTTTGCGCATGGCGAAAACTTATGTGGCTGAAGGTCCTCGGGGCGGGAACGCCTTGATGTCAGAATTTGATGCTGCGTCGGCAAAAATTGGCGCCACCACGGATAAAATAAGCACTTTGGTGAGTCGCATCACGGATGAAACTTTGGCAAAGTTGAATGATCAATCCAGAACCATTGCGTTGAACAGCAACAAGCTCATAAAAAATACGCTCATCTTGTCCTCAGCAGGGGTCTTTATCGGCATCATAGGAGCCTTTATGCTGTTTCGTCTGATTGGCGGAAGTTTACAGGGTTTGCTGGCCGATATCCGGACCGTTGCGGCCGGTCACAAAAGTGCTCAAATGGTCTTAAGTTCCAGCCGACCCGATGAATTTGGTGAAGTTGCTGATGCACTGGGCGACTTTAGAAGCAAGCTGATCGCGGCCGAAGATTTAAAATCCCAACAAGACGAACTGGAACGTAATTCGCTGGAAGTCCGCCGCAAAGAGCGCAATCTTATGGCTGACGAACTTGAACAGGAATTGAGCACCACCATCGAATTGCTCTTGCATCGTTCCGATGACATTATTGCGACCATTTATACCATGGGCGAAAAAATGGAAACCAGTTCGAATAGATCTTATAATGTGGCCGAAGCTTCTGAGCGTACCACCGTTCATGTGGATGTGGTTTCTGAGGCTGCTTCTGACTTATCGGCATCGATTTCTGATATTTCCCATCAGGTTACGCAATCTTCATCCATTGCAGATCGTGCGGCAAAAGAAGCTCAGAAGACCAATGAAGAGATTCAAAACCTTGCCGAAGCGGCGACCAAAATCGGCGAAGTGGTGGCTTTGATCACGGATATTGCGGATCAGACCAATCTTTTGGCCTTGAATGCGACCATCGAAGCCGCGCGCGCCGGAGACGCCGGCAAAGGTTTCGCCGTTGTCGCATCTGAAGTTAAAAACCTGGCCAACCAAACCGCACGGGCAACCGAAGAAATTGGCGGGCAAATTTCAGATATTCAAAAATCAACCCATGCTGCTGTTATGGCCATCAAGAATATCAGCACCACATCAGCGAGGTGAATGATATTTCGTCTGGTTTATCTGCTGCCGTTGATCGGCAAGGGATTGCGACTCAAAATATTGCGAAAAATGTTCGGGTCGTCAGCGAAGATTCACTCACCGTTTGCGACAGCATCGTCGAAGTCACACGGTCATCTGCGGCGTCCCATGGATCCTC
Organism: Magnetovibrio sp.; assembly: GCA_016763895.1. Classification (GTDB taxonomy): domain Bacteria; phylum Pseudomonadota; class Alphaproteobacteria; order Rhodospirillales; family Magnetovibrionaceae; genus JANLGW01. The sequence goes on from JAESSV010000091.1 coordinate 6,842, forward strand.
AATTAAGGTGTTGTGGGCGGCGGAAGATCTGGTTCAGCCCACAAAGAAAATTTCTGTTAGTGTTAAAAAGTTTATTGCTAAAATTCGTGCAGGTTAATGGTCATTATGTGTGACTAAATTAGATTAGATAAATGAGGTAAAACGTGGAACATAACATAAATATTTCGGGAAACGGAGCAACCGTAACTCTATCAGGACGCTTTACATTTACCGACAATAAAGATTTTAGAGATATTTTATCTAAATTTGAAGAAGGCATTCTTAACTGTACCTTGGATGTGAAAAACCTCGAATTTATTGATTCTGCTGGTCTTGGAATGATTATTCTTGCCAATGATACCGTTTCGGATAATGGCGGTTCGTTTATTCTGCGGAGTCCTCAAGGTCAGGTCCGGAAAATGCTGGAACTCACCCGCTTTGGGGATATCATTACCGTAGAGAATTAGGTCATGTTGAGTGTGCAATGTCATGACACGCTGATTTTGTTCGGGGATGGAGTTTCGGTTGAAAAGTTGACGCAAGTTTCTGATTGCTTTTCAGATGCTGAATTGCGGCCCTCTACGCAAAGCGTACTTGCCTTAATCGTGATTGCCAACGTTGATGATCAACGCTTGGCAAGAGCCTTTGAACGACCGTCAAAAGGTTGTTTTGAAGTCGTGGAACAAACCGAAATTCCCAAGGATATCTTTGTAAAAAGCTTTTCAACGGATGACTTTTCGTTTTCGTTTTCATCGAAAACTGTTTACCGCTTGCCCGTGGCGCATTGCATTACAAATGCTCTGTTTACGCACTTTGATTTAAAGCCAAGCCTTCGCGATAACGTTGAAATGGCGCTGCATGAGGCCTTGGTAAATGCTGTTGTGCACGGCAATTTAGAACTCGGACATATCAGAAAAGACAGCCTTGATAGTTTACAATCTTTTGATGAAGAGGCCGAGGTTCGCTTATCCGACCCAGAGTTTTCTCTGCGAAAAATTGATGTTTCTATTGAATGTCTCAAGACGACCATTGAAATTAAAGTGGTCGATCAAGGTGAAGGCTTTTCAATCGATCATGATGCATGGCACGACCTGCCGTGGCGGGGGATAAATTTAATTTCCACTCTGACCTCTAGCGTGCGAGCAGGAGAATCGGGGGAACCCTTAACGATGATTTTTGATCGGTGAAGAATTATGCCTGAAAACGATTATTATCCGTCACGTATATTAGATAATGTTGACCGTCGTCAAAAAATCAACATATCCATCAGAGACAGCCGAATTTTAGTGGTCGAAGACAGCCTTGCCAATCGTCGTCTCCTTAAGGCTTTTTTAGAATCGGCTGAATACACCAATATTGAATATGCAGAAGATGGTTTAGTCGGTCTGGAAAAGGTCGAAACGTATAATCCTGACCTGGTTATTTTGGATATTCAAATGCCCAATTTAAATGGGTATGGTTTCTTGGAAAAACTGCGTGCAGATGAACGTTTTATGGATTTGCCTGTTTTGGTGCAAACGGCTTTTACCGAGCCTGAACAACGCAACAAAGCCTTTTTGGTCGGCGGAACGGACCTCATCACCAAACCGATTAATCATATTGAATTTATTTCACGTGTGAGAATTCACCTTGAAAACAGAATACTTCTGCGCAGCCTTCAAGATTATCATTATCGCCTTGAAAATGAATTAAATGCGGCCCAAAAGATGCAAGAAGCCCTTTTGCCCGCATCAAGTCATTTGAGCGAAATTAGAACCAAGTTTTCAATGGAAATCGAAAGCTATTTCGAACCTTCATCGGAATTGGGCGGAGATTTTTGGGCCATTCAGTGCCTGGATGAAAAACGCATTGCCGTGTCCATGGTCGATTTTTCAGGGCACGGCGTGAATTCGGCCCTGAATACGTTTCGTTTGCACACCTTGATGGGGATTGCAGACCTGCCAAAATTTGATCCGGCAAGCTATCTCAAAGTTTTAAATGAAAAATTGGTGGCGTTGATTCCGCGTGGTCAATTTGCCACCATGTTTTATGGCATTGTTGATCTTGAAAACAATTCTTTGACGTATTCTGCGGCGGCTTCACCAAGCCCCGTCGTGGGCATTAAAGAAGATTTCAAATTTGTAGAGACAAGCGGCATGCCTTTGGGGATTTCAAACAAGGCCGTCTATGAAAACAGAATTGTTGATTTTCCGGCGGGTTCATTCTTATTCCTTTATTCAGATGCCCTCACCGAATCCGAAGGCTTAAACCTGCCCATGTTAGACGAAGATGGTCTGGCGACGTTGTTGAGCGAGGGGTTCGATAAGTCAAAGCAACAGCACCCCTTTAATTATATCTTAGACGGTTTTGGGCAACGCGTTCCCAGGCCTTTGCCGGATGATTTGACCGCTGTGTGGATGGCCCGTCTCAATTAATTGGGGGGCTATTTTCGAAAGACGCGTGACTTGAACGCGCCGGTTAACATCACCGTCAGGTTGGCGGGGGTCCAACAATCTGCTTTCCCCATAACCCACAGCATCAATCCGATTTGGGTCAATCGAAAACGTTGATTGTAAATATTTCAAAACGGATTTTGCCCGGCGCTCGGAAAGGCTCTGATTGTAAACATTTGATCCCACCGCATCCGTATGGCCGGCAATTTCAAAACGATAATTGTTCAACGCGCCAAACGTTAATGCTTGGCCCAGATTGTCGAGAATGGTTAGGGTTTCTGGCTTAAGAATGGCACTGTCAAATTCGAAATAAACCTTGATGTTGATGGAGGGCAATTTGGCCTCGGGTGCGAGTTGTTGCACCATAATGGGGACTTTGGCAACGTATGCAGGTTCAGGCGAACAAGGTCCTTCTTTGTCTGTCGCCTTTAGGCCCGCCGCCAAAATCATCCCGGAACTTTTGTTGATGTAACTTGCCCCACAGTTCGCACAAAGGTCTCTGGCATCCGTGAACAGAGCCAGATTGCGTTTGATTTTGGTTGTATGGGTGCCATATGACAAAGCCCTTTGAAGCGTAATGATGGCTTGGTCGATGCGTCCTGACAGGCCTTGAGAAATGGCTAAATTATTGATTACGGCAGAATCGTCCGGGCACATTTCCAAAGCTTTTCGGTAGGCCACCTCGGCCTTGGCAAAGCTTTTTTGATGATCCAACCCAATGCCCAATGCGGAATAAAGACGCCAATCATCGCTGATTCTAAGTGTGGCTTGTTCAAGAAAATTCACGCCTTCAACATTTTGTCCCTGGACCAGGTTGACCTTGCCCAATTCGGCCAGATAATGTCCATCAAATGCAAATTGGTCGCGGTGTTTTTCCAAAAGCGTCAAGGCTTCTTGACCCCGCCCGGCCCAGCGCAAATTTCGAGACAAGCCCAAGATCGCCTCAATTTTGCCCGGCTTTTGTTGTAAAAGATTTTGGTAATGGGCAATCGCCGTGTCAAACGTATGCCTTTCTTTTGCGGACAAAAATCCAGTTTCAGGTGGCGGTGTGCTTGTTTTTGCACATCCGACCAGGCCAAAGGAAAGCAGAGCCGTGCAGGCGATGATTTTGAAAGTCTTGAACATGATGCTGACCTAATGTTAAAAGTTACCCATTACATATAGGTTATATCTTTTCCCCTTTGCAGTGATGACAATCACAAGGGGGCAAAGATGGCCCAGCCTATCAGGAGAAATAAAAGATGTCCCCACCCCTTAAAATCGAAGACCCAATTGATCAACCCCCGCGGCCAAGTTCGGGCTTTGCCTTGTTTAACTATGGTTTTCGGCCTTTTTTCTTTTTTGCCGGATTATTTGGCGCAGGAAGCATTTTGATCTGGGTTGGGGTGTATGTCGGGCATGTGGACCTAAACCTGACCAGTCCTCCCGTTCTTTGGCATGCCCATGAAATGTTGTTTGGTTATGCGGCGGCGGCCATTGCCGGGTTCTTTTTGACTGTGGTGCCGAACTGGACCGAGGCCAAGGCTCAAAAAGGACCGGTGTTGATGGGGCTGACCGTTCTTTGGTTGTTGGGCAGAATGGCCGTGTGGGGGCAGGGGAGCTTGCCCTACACTTGGGTTGCGGTCTTGGATATGACGTTTCTTATTGGCCTAACCATCGTTATCGTCCGGCCATTGATCCGTTCACAAAACCGTCGCCAGCTGCTCTTCGTTCCAATTTTGTTGAGCTTAATCGTCGGCAACGCCATGACCCATTTGAGCGTTCTGGGCATTTTTGACCTGGGCGCGTTTGATCTGGGCGAACAAGGCATCACCTTGGCGATTGATGCTGTTTTGGTTTTGATCGCAATCATGGGCGGGCGGGTCACGCCAAGCTTTACATCCAGCTTTTTAGGCCACGCCAATCCCAATGTTAAAGTGTTGCAAAATGCCACGCTGAACAAAGCCGTATTGGTGGCGTCTTGGACGGTTTTGACGGTGGATCAAGTCGCCGCTGGCAGCGTGTACAGCGGCACAATGTTTATGATAGCCTCAATCTTGCACCTTGTGCGGTTGTTGGGATGGCAAGGCTGGCGCACGCTCAGCAGTCCGTTGTTGTGGGCCTTGCATTTGGGGTATTTGTGGTTTGTGGTTGGCATGGCCTTAAAAGGCCTGGCTGATTTTGGGTTTATTGAGCCCACCTCGGCGTTGCATGGCTTGACCATAGGCGCCATTGGCACCATGACCTTGGCGATTATGAGCCGAGCATCGTTGGGGCACACCGGGCGGCCGATGAAGGCTCACCCGGCGGTGGTTGTGGCATATGTGTTGCTCAGCGGTGCCGCCCTTGCGCGCCTAAGCGTGGCGTGGTGGCCTGATATGGCTTTGGAATTGATCATGGGCTCAGCCGTGATGTGGACCGGGGCCTTTGTCTTGTTCTTTATCATTTATGCGCCAATTTTATGTCGCCCCCGTATTGACGGCCGCCCGGGTTAACCATTTTGTTGGGTTGACCATTTTGTCATGACCTAGACGAGATCAATCGTCGCCACCGCCATCACCATTCCGTCTGTTATTGTTGTTCCATTGGCCTTGATTGCGGTTGCGTTCAGAGTTGCCACGGTTCCCGTTTTCTTGTTGTTTGCGATAATTATTTTGAGACCCGTAACCGCCGTAGCCTTGACCCCGTTGTTGCCATTTATCGTTTCGATTCTCATTTCGATTGTCGTTTCGGTTTTGGGACCAGTTGCCGTTTCGTTTGCCTTCGTTATCCCCATCGGCAAGGGCCGCATTGTTGTGGGGAAGAATGGCGCTGACAGTCGTAAAAAGGCTCACAATTAAGAATTTGCGAAAGCTCATTGGAAATTCTCCTTATAATTTTTTTGTCTCTCCCCTTGGATATATGTTAGTTTTATTCATTGTCAAATCGCCCCTTTAGTCCATATAGAAGATGAGATCGTGATGGAAATCGCCGAAATTGCTCGCGTTCAGGAATACCTGCGCAAAAGTTTGTCTAACAACCGAATCGTTATTGCCCCGCCCACCAAACCAGATGCCCCCATTGAGGTGTACATTGCCGATGAATTTATTGGTGTTTTGTACAAAGATGAAGATGAAGGTGAAGTGTCGTATTCATTGATGATGACCATTCTTGAAATAGATTTGCCACCCATCGGTGGCGTGCCCTTGATTCCTAAAAAATAAAGGGCCGATTTTGGACGTTTCCAAAAATAAAATAAATCGTCATAGATTATGGACAAAATATAGTCCGTGGCGGGTATGGCTTGCCATGATGGCCATGATGGCCATGGTGTTGCAATTGTCAGTCCCCTTGGGTCAAGGCCTGGTGGCGTCTGCTTTTGCCAATGGTCAAGATGACACGGCTATGCCCTTGATGATTTGTTCG
>JAESSV010000092.1 GCA_016763895.1 Magnetovibrio sp.
TCTGCGATTAACTTCAAACGCAGCCACAACCACATTTCTTCCCCAAGATGACCGGGATCAGAACGCCTCGGCGCACGGTTGGTGCTGGATTTAAAAGACGCATTGCCACGCCCGCCACCGGCTCCTTTGAGCAACACAATGCGTTGCCCAATTTCCGTCAGATCCGCCAGAACCGTTTCTTTATCTTCGTCCAAGACTTGCGTTCCTTGGGGCAATTTCAAAATCGCAGCATTGCCCCCGGCTCCGGTCCGGTCTTTGCCCATACCATGGTTGCCACGTTGAGCTTTGAAATGTTGTTGATAGCGGTAATCGATCAAGGTGTTTAAGCCTTCGACGCATTCAAGTATCACGTCTCCGCCGCGCCCGCCGTCGCCCCCATCAGGGCCCCCAAGCGAGATATACTTTTCGCGACGAAACGACATACAACCGTTGCCGCCATCACCGCCTTTCACATACACCTTGGCTTGATCGAGAAACTTCATTTGCTTGAGCCTTAAAACAACAAAGGGGGGAACAGCTTAAAAAGAGGGCTTAAAAGCACAAAAGGGAAATGGCCCAAGCCATTCCCCTTTCGAGAATTAGAGCGGGCTTGCGTTATAACTACGCAGCCGGAACAACACCCACAAAGTTTTTGCCTTTCTTTTGACTGAAAGCAACGCGGCCTTCAACAAGAGCAAAAATGGTGTGGTCCTTGCCAATACCAACATTTACACCCGGGTGCACTTTGGTGCCCCGTTGGCGAATGATGATGTTACCCGGGATGACGGCTTGACCGCCAAATTTTTTCACGCCTAAACGACGTCCAGCAGAATCACGTCCGTTGCGTGAACTACCACCAGCTTTTTTATGTGCCATAGGTCGTTATTCCTTCTCAGACTTGGCAGCAGCTTTTTTCGCTGGAGCCTTTTTAACCGCAGCCTTTTTGGCCGAAGCTTTTTTTACAGGAGCGTTCATTGCGGCGGCTTTTTTAGGAGCAGCCTTTTTCGCATCATCAGAAGCTTCTGCTGTTGGCGCGGGAGCTTTCTTAGGTGCGGCTTTCTTTGCGGCAGCTTTTTTAGCGCCCGTTGCGCTAATGTCCGTAATCTTCACCAAGGTGAGATCTTGACGATGGCCGTTTTTGCGGCGCGAGTTCTGACGACGACGCTTTTTGAAGATAATGACTTTATCTCCGCGTGTTTGCTTCACAACTTCAGCGCTGACCGTGGCTTTGTCGATCAACGGAGAACCCACGGTGGGGGCTTTTCCGTCTTCACCGATCATCAAGACTTGGTCAAATTGAATGGTTTCGCCAGCTTCGGCTTCAAGCTTTTCGACGACAAAAACGTCATCTTTGCTGACACGGTACTGTTTACCGCCGGTTTTAATCACTGCGAACATGTGTTTCGCTCTCTCTTTTTACTTCCGCGTTCTATGGCGCTGGCATAACCACCAGTCTTATATTACCTCGAACGGCGCATTACAATTAGCCCAGCAGTTGCCCACAGGGTCGGAAAGGCCGCAATATAGCCCCTGCCCCCATGAAGTCAACGCCTTTCCTCACTTTTTTGGCCGGGCGCGATGCAAAAAAAACAAGACCACCGCGAACGGCGTCTGTTTTCTTGCGCAACCAAGCGCGCCATATGCGGCGAATCCAGTCAAATACTTTTAGGCTTCAATTGCTTTTATAATATGTCTCTTTCCATTGTAGCGATGGATTGTTCAAAAAAGACTCGATAACGTTTCTGACTTTGAGCTGGTCTCTCATCGTTGGACAGTTTGGGCACCCCCCCGTTCCACCGTCAACGGATCAATCTTGGCATGAAGATCATGAACGTCATCAACGTGGTGATGACGGGTACGATCAGCACCATCCGTAAAACACCCCCAAACCGTCCATTTTTGGGCGGGACGAGCTCATTATAATCCAGTCCTTCCCCTCACATCCTCAACACGTCGCAGCGCGCGCGGCGCGCAACTTGAATGAACATATGAGTGATAAGGAGATAATTATTAAAGTTTATATTTTATGCTTTTAATTGTTTCTGAAGAAAATCAAGTATTTCAATCCCAGCGTTTTTTGAGGCTTTGACCCCCGTCAATTTTTCAATTTGTTTAAAGCCTCCAACGTTAGATGTGTTTATCTCCGTGAGAACTCTTTTTCCGTCATTGCCAACCAGTGTATCAATTCCGTAAATTAAGATACCGTCACTTTTCAGAAGATCATATGTTTCGGAGATAATCGTTTCTTCTTCTGGTGTTATATCAGAAGCTTGAACGGTTGCACCTTTGCTTAGGTTACAAAGCCAAGAACCTGATGCGGGGAGGCGAAGGAATGAACCCAACACCTTACCGTTTACGATAATGATACGTTTATCACCTTGCTTAACCTCAGGCAGATATTCACTAACCAGCAATTTTTGTTCTGCTCGCAATTGTCGGGATACTTCGTTTTGGGCCTTATGAAGAGATACCTTTTTATTCCCAACATACCCCGAATTTGTGTTTAAGCGGACTAAACCATTTCCACCATAATCGCGTAACGGTTTGGTTACGACACAGCCTCCATTTTGAAATTCTGTTACACCATCTAATGTTTGAACTAAGGCAATTCTAGGAGTAATTTTCGGGAAATTTAAAAGGTATTCTTTAGACCCCGTCTTGTAGGTGCCAATAGGGTCATTAACAACAAGGCCCTTGAATGAATTTAAACCTATTAAAAAGTCCTTCCCTATTGGGTGGTCAATACGAAGAAAGATGACATCAATTTTATTTAAATCAATTTTTTCACAAGATGAAAACCACTTATCTTTGGAATTGAAGTCCAAGTTATCATCAAGTTTCCTCCCATAAACAACAGAAATATCTCCTAAATTAAAAAAATCAGCGTTCCTTTTTATTCCTCTTGTCGATATGTATGTCACATTGTCTTTTTCTACATCTGCAACGCCAAGCATTAAAGAATAAAAAGAGTCCGGTTTCTGATGTGAAGTATGGTCCGTTAAGAAAAGGAAATGCATAATTTATATCCTGCTTGGTGTACTTACAGGGGTTAATAGGATGTTCTTTACTTGAAGCTCTTTTTTCCAGCGATCAGATAAATCTTCTAAATAACAATAAGCTTTGAAATGACTTTGTTCATTTCTTCTAAACTTTATAAACTCCTCAAACTTATAGGCATAATAGACAAGTATCGTTCCTGTCATTTCAAACGCTACTTCATCGTTTACAATGTTTAATTTGATTGCCAATGCCATATTTTCCCAATGGGCAAGGACAGACGAAATAGCCGTAAGAGCCGCTTTATTTTCCAATGCATCTTGCATGCTTTCTTTTGAAATCGGCTCTTTTGTCATATGCAAGTTAGGAAAAATTGCATCAATAACCTTTCTTTGTTCTTGTAGCTGAATATTTTTCGACAAAGAATAGGATAAGGCTTTTTCCTTTAGTGCCCATTCATATTGACGGTTTAATTCCTCTGTTTGCAGTGAGAGTTGCCTTGTTTGTATTTCAACTTGCTCATTTTGCTTTATAGCCTATTCAATTTGTATTACAGCTTGCCCATTTTGGATAATAACTTGTTTAGTCAATGCTCTAAGTTGTAACATCACCCCCAAGAATGTGAGGGCAAGAATGACTGCGATTACAACTTGGATGTATTCAGCACTGTTCATATTTATGTCCTTTATAAGCCAAATGATATGGATAGATTTTGTTAGTTTTACGAATTATTTCTTCTGAACCATGATCTACCTCATCCCCATAATTGGGTTGTGAAATAATACTATTACACACTTCATAATAGGTCAATGATATCGGGCATGCCTGGCTAATAGTTCAGCAATACGTAGCAGATAAAGACCCCCTAGCTTTCTAGGCACCTTGCCGTTTAAAAAGAAGCAATGCGTTTTGATTATGTCAGGTCTTCGTTACACAGAAGGATTTCAGCGTGATGCGCTTACAAAGCTCACCGGTTGTGGGTCATCCGTAAGGATGTTGCCACCAGATATCATCACGAAGTCCTTATACGACTGCCCTCAGGACCCATTATAGGGTTCTGGAAACCGTGCTAAGGCGTAAAAAAGCCACGACGGGCTTCGCAACAGATGCCACGTAAAGTCCGCCTTCATCAAGGGAATCTTGTGTATTTGCGTTCGCCCATGTGTCGCATTCTCAATTTCATCACAGCGGGTTTTATGCGTCACCTTAGTCCTCTATTGAGGATTAAAGATCCTGTCAGCAAGACCGTAAAAGATGACAGCCGATGAATAGGCTTGTTGAAACAAGCATGGCTGGACATATCAAGATGCGGAATTATCTGGTTTAGATGTACTTTTCCATGAACCTTTCCCCATTGATAATCTTTTTATCACGGAACAAATCCAGAAAAGTGAAGGATTGAACCAACGGCCATCGGGTTATGAGCCAGTTGCCTAGCCCATCTTTTTAGCTAAATCCGCCGCTCTTAAATTGGTATAGCGCTTTAAACTTTGCAGGTCTTTGTGTCCCGATACGGCGGCGGCGTCCATGGTGTTCCATCCGGATTCCAATAGGCTGCTTACGGCTTCGTGCCTTAGATCGTGGAAATTCACATGTTGAAGGTTGGCGCATTTTCGGGCGCGTTCATCGTCGTTTTTTACGGCCTTCGCGCTGGTTTGGAATACAAAACCGTTTGTTGATTTTGGAAATTTCTTAAAGGTATCAATGGCTCGGCTGGGCAAAGGGACATCTCTATTTTGGCCGTTTTTGATGTCGATCAATTTGGCAACCCGTGTCAATAGGTCGACATTGTCCCAACGAAAATCCAGCAATTCTTGTCGCTGAGTAAGACCCATGCATAAGGGCAATTCAGTTTCCTATTTGTTGTGAAGCGATACAGTCCAACATCATGTCTTATATGGTGTATTGATATATGGAATCTAGTGTGCTAGTTGTGTTTCTGACGTTCTATAAATTGAGAATCAATAAGGCTTTACGCCTTTTGGTGATCATCGACCGCGATATTCTATGCTTTAGGTTTGCATTGTCTGTAATAGAAATTTGTTAAAGGGGGAGCTATGAAGCTATCTAGTGATCAGTGGACCATTCAACATCTTCAAGACCATCTACAGTATGCCGTTGATTTGGAATTTTGGACCATTCCTTTTTATATGGCGGCGATGTATTCCATTAAGGACCGTTCGTCGGATGCTTTTCAGCTCATTCAAACGATTGCCCATCAGGAAATGTTACATGTGCAACTTGTCGCTAATATTGGGAACGCCTATGGTTGCAAATCGATCAAGTTTAAACCACCTATATATCTTGCCCATACAATCCCCCATTTAGATTTCGAGTTGGATGATCCGGACCCCCGCGACACATATAAGCCATGGAGTGGGCTGATTGGGCCAATGGACGAAAAGCGTCTCAACGCTATGCTTTTGCTGGAATTTCCTCTTTGGGTCGAACCGGAAACAATCGATTATCATGATGATGTTACAGAATACGGTAGCATTGGTGCGTTTTACAAAGCCGTGACCGTTGGAGCCGCACAACACGCAGATCAGATAAAAGGCAATCGACGACAGGTCGATTTGTTTTCCGCTTATTATAATAACCTGCCTCAAATGACGATTGAAAATAGCGGCACCGACGGAATTGAAGCGGTCGTTTTACTGGTTAAAGTGATCTGTGAACAAGGTGAGGGCGCGACAAAAACTGTTCGGCATCAAATAGAATATCCATACCAAAATACGGCCGACGATCGATGGCCCTCACTAACCCATTTTAGTAAACTTGAGAAGATTCAAGACCTCTTCAATGAAGACGGCCTTCCCGAGACTTATCCCATTACGGAACCCTCCCATTACAGCAAACAGCAACTCGAAATTGAAACCAATATGCTCAAACAATTTGATCAATTCAGAGCTTGCCTCGAATCACAGTTTAACGGTGAAAATCCCGACACTTTTTACAATGAAATGGCCAGCACGGGGGCCGCAATTCAAAATTGTTGGAAGAACGGTGTCCTTCCTAAATTTGCCTAAGATTCGACGGATGAATGGGCCTACTGGGTTGGCACCCTTGACACGTACACACACAAACATCGTTAAGCACCTCGGGTTGAGCACGTCTGACTGACTTGAGCACAGAGATTTTAAATTGGGAAGGAAGATAGGATGGTATCGAAGACAGTATTTCGCGTTCACCCAAGTATTAATTTTGCTCGTTTAGGGACCAGTGAAGAATACTACCTTTCACCGGAAACCAGTGCCGGATTAAAAACGGATGACCCCAACGTAACGGGCGGTCTTCCGATTAAGCCAGGCACCGAAAATGAATTTATCACCAGTGATGATTTGCGGGATGCAACGGGCAATATGAAACGTCAAGCAGCCCGGTTCCGCTTATATGCTTACGATTTTGAGGCTCCCGACGAATATCCAAATGGCGGTGGGCGGGAAATTACGCCAGGAGATACGGTCTTTTATGACGGAAAAGATCGTGAGATCCAGACGATTGTGTGGACCGTTCACTTAGCCAATAAAAAATCTGCCGCTTATAATGTTGTCAATTCAGAGGGGGTCAAAGCTTATGAGGGTGGCAAGGTGCCTCAGCTCAGAAACCCGGAAATATACGGCAATATAGATGCGCCGACGCGCTTGAGGACGCTTATGATTGACCCCGGCCCACGGGCCATCAAGAGCGATTCACAAAAGACAATCAATTTCAATTCAAAGGGCGTGTGCTATTGCGGACAAGATGGCGCAATTAAGGCGATTAAGAATTATCCAACCTCCTTTCCCTCCGATACCAATAGCGAATTATATCAGCCAAGCGGAACATTGGATTCCCTTGGGCAGATGAAAGTCGATGAAAAAGGGCGTTTATTGGTCCTGACGGGACTTGGCAATACCGCTGCTATTTATGATGAATACGGTGACCCTATGCCTTTAACAGGGGACTTAAATAATGCCGGTTGGTGGGATGATGGGGCCGATGGTCCAGTTTCATCAACGGTGGTGTTTAAAGATGGCGCGGTAGCAGAAGCTTTTGGCGGATGGGTCGTATGTACGGACCCGTCTTATGCACCGCAAATCCGCAACATTACATCGGTATGGGATGATGCCTTTGATGTTTGGGTTCAAGAATTGGATTTAATGCCTGAATTGTATAAAAACAATGCCTTCGTTGAAACTTATCAACCCAGTTTCTTTACAGATATTCGACCGATTTTCGCGGCTCCTGCTTTACAGGAATGGACGGTCAATTTACCAAAATTCGCAACACAAGCGCATACCAAGGTTAATCAAATTTCACCGCAAAATGAGCCTTATAAAACAATCATGTCCGGTTTGAGTTTCATTCGCAATCCCAATGCCGCAACGCCAAACAATCCGGCGGGCGAAACCAACATAGGTATCCCATTAATGCCTTTGTCCTTGGGGCAAGCGGGGGAAGCCTTTTTGACCGTGACTAAAACGCAGTATTTCTTCTTAGAACAATGGAATGCAAATAACTTTAAGAAAACATTGAAGGGCGGACTGAACGGCGGTGAGCAATTGGATTTTGCCTCCCTTAGCAATTGTCTCGGTGGACGCTATGTGCCGGGCGTTGAGGTGAGCTATGTCATTCGTTCAACAGAAATATATCATACGGATTGGCGCACCTCTGGCTCAGGTCCATTCCGCGTAAAACCGCAGCCACTTGATTATTCCAAGGCTAAAGCGGATGAACCATTTTTATCAGGGGGATGGATACCCGGCCATGACAAGACAGATGGATTGCAGCCCGGTGATTTAAGCAAGTTCATGGCGATCCCCTGGCAGACGGATTACAATTCTTGTTCAATCCACCAGACCCACATCAATACGGCTGGCGTGAATACTTCCTTTGGCAATGACTCAACGCTCTATTGGTCCTGGCCTTCACAACGCCCTGATGCCGTCTATCGCGCCAGTGATGTTGTGATGAATGTCTTGCCCACGCAGGCATGGTCCATTCGCGGCCCAGGGACGTTCGCTGCTAATGCAAAAACGGCGAGCACCTTCCAAAAGCCATTACAAGCCGTCGAGCAATGGGACCGCATCGGCTTTGTTTTACAAGGGTCGGTGATTGGTGAAGGCAAAAAGTATTCGCCACAACTCTATCTGGAGGTCGAAAGCCAGCTGGATGTGGAGGGATACTCAGATGAGGCCGTTGCGAAATGGCCATTCAATGCCTATGTCAGCCCTCCAAAACATAAATAGGATTATATAGACGATAGAAAAACCTCATTATAGTGAAACATGCTCATTACGATGTTGTTGTGATCGGCGGCGGCCCTGCGGGGCTAGCCACCGCTTTGTCGATCACACAAGAATGCCGTAAAAATGGTATCGAACTCAGCATCTTGGTTGCAGAAGCAACGGATGGAAAACGAGAGCGTATTGGTGAAAGTGCCATACCCAATTTGCTGGTTCCTTTACATAAGTTGGGTTTGACCGCCGCCTTTCGCGGTGGGGATCATGTTCCCAGCCCCGGTAATGTTTCCATTTGGGGGCATAACAAGGCGCCTTGCGAAGATTTTTTGATGAACCCTATGGGACCGGCCTGGCGCTTAAATCGTGCCGCGTTTGATCAAATGCTGGTTGATGCCGTTCTTGCTCATGGCATAGAGCTATGTTTTGAAACACGTTTTATTGGTGTGCGAAAACAAGAGACGCAGGGCAAGGGGTACGATCTTGAATTTTCTTGCTCGCGGGAAAACAAAACGGCCATACAGGCCGATTTAGTTGTCGATGCCAGCGGTCCCCGGGCACATTTTTCCCGTGCGTTAGGGGGCCAAACAAATATCGATGACCAGCTTTATGCAACGGCTTGTTTCTCGGACGTCGTTTCAGGAACATTACCCCTGCAAACCTGGGTGGAAGCCGTTGAAGACGGTTGGTGGTATTTAGCTTGCCTGCCAAATCAACGCATTGTGTCTATGTTTGTCGGCGACGCCGAAACGTTAGGGCGCATGAAAAAAAATGACTATGAATTCTGGCCGCAATTTATTCAAAAAACAAACTTGATTGGACCGACAGTGTCCAATTTGGAAACGCGCAATTCTCAATACAAAAGTTTTCCAATCCTTTCATCTGTTGCGGAACAAACGGAAGGCGATGACTGGATTCTTGTCGGCGGTGCGGCGGCGTCTTACGACCCAATTGTTGCGCATGGTCTTTACAATGCCCTAAGCACAGGGGTGATGGCCGGCAAAAGAATCGTAAACAATGATAAGAACGCCCCAAGTTATCAAGATTTCATTCAAACGAAGTTTAAAGAATATAAGGAATATAGGGAACATCTCTATAATCTAGAAACACGCTTTGAAGATGCAAAATTCTGGCAACGTAGACACACATCACACGCTTAATCGTGAGAAATGGTGCATTCTTATGTATGGACCAAACGACCAAAACATTATTTAACACACTTTTATTGTGATTTTGGCTTGTGGGTATGTGGCTTGTGGGAATCAACTTGGCTTGAAAACCGTCCATTTCTTGACGCGTCCAAGTGCTGACTTGGCCCGGGTGCAGTTTGTGTCTAGATACAATATCTTGGATCGTTAGGCCCCCTCGAAACGCAGCTAGTGCCACGCGGGCTTTAAATTCAGGACTAAAATTCGCCCTCGCGCGCCTTCGTCCCCAAGGACTTCTTCTGGGGCAAAGCCCCAAGGGAGGGAAACATTGTTTCTAGGGGCTTTTTGCCCCTCTTTTTATTATCTATGTCTTCCAAACGCGAAAGAAGCTCGTTCACAATGCCGAATTTTGTGGTGAGCAGCAAGACAGGAACGGTCAAGTCCTGTGCGAAATTTGGACATATCGGAGGTGTGGGCGTTCGTTTTCAGTCTTAATAGGAAACTGATCATTCAGATTGATATCTTTTAATTTGTTGTTTCAAGTACTCAATGGATTTGTCGGCCTGTTCTTGTCCTCCGGGGGACATCTGTTTAAAAGCATTCGCCTTTCCGCTACGGGCTTGATCTTTTAGTGGGCCATCTGGAAGGAAGTGTTCTGCTAAAGACATATAGAGATGCTTGCCACTATAATTATATTCGTTCTGAAAACTGATCATTTTGAATAAAGCTTTTCCATCACCCCGCATGGCTTTGTGAAAGGTCGGCCAGTAGCCCGGATCATAACTTGGGCTATCAATCCATAAACCATTATAATTGCGAAATTCCTGCTGTGAAGGCGTGCCTTTTTTAACATAGACGTCCCATTTAATATGATCCGCGGAAACCTGAGTTATCGAAAAATCCTCTCCATTTAAGTCTTTGGCATACGAGACCATAGAGTTGAAGATTTCATCTTTTCGATCACATTGATCTGGAAATAGAAGTTCGTACCGTGCTGTGTATCCCTTATCAAACTGATCATGCTTTACCGCATCCATCATTTCATCGAAATATATTGCTCCGACTGTTGGCTCATTATAGGAAACATAACGGTAAAAGGCGTTATTCATGCCTTTGATGTATTCATTATTAAATTTGTCCATTCGAAGGTCGAATTGAATAACACATTCCCTGATTTTGTATTTTGGAACAAACTCAAAACCTATGTACCGATTAAATTCATCTGAAAACAATGGGCCTCGATTGGTTAAGCCGAGCTTATTGCGATATGTGAATGCTGTTAAACCCACGAAAAGGAGTATGCAGATGCTGACGAAATAGACTTTTTTCATCGACATTAAATTTTTCATCACAAACTCCAGAACTGCTTATGGTTTATTTTACCACCATTTTTACAGGTTTATCATCCGTTCCAATAATTAGACTATGTTCTCGTATTTCTAAAGCATTTGAGCGGAATTGAGGGGACGTTATGTTGCAGGTTTGGACGTGTCGGAAATGTGGGCGTTCGTTTTCAGTACTGATCAAGCCTAACGATCTGTGATGAATGTAAAACTTGCGGGTTTGTCCATGATGCCTGAAACTTTCTGATCATTTTTAACGCCTTTGCCAACACCTTTCAGCATATCATTTTCCCATTCTCCTTCACACGTATCACCTTCCTTTAGTGTGAAGGAACCATGACCATGAAACAGGCCATTTATAAATTGACCTTCGTATTTTGCTCCACTGGCGAAATTTTGAACACCCTGACCATGCATAACAAAAGTATTTTTTAGCCCACCCGAATAGTGGTATCCGTTTTCACCACTTATTTCTAAAACACCATTACCGATCAATTCAAGTTCGCCATTTGTTTGCTGAAAATACCCTGAAACTTTATACACTTCACCTTTGGTTATTTTAAAAATGCCAGGGCCATTTACGACACCCCTCTTAAATTCACCCTCAAAAAAACCACCACCTACAAGTAAAATTTTTCCATGCCCCTCAATGCATCCCTCGTAAAACTTTCCCTGCACTATGGTTTTTCGCAGCTTGCCGCGATGTTTAATCCAAACAGTTAATTTTCCGGGACCATTTTGGACAAAATATTATGCGGTGCTTCTGCTAATGCGTTGTATGAAAAAGACTTGTTTGGGTCGATGGACTTTACGGTGGCGTTAAGGGCGTGATTCTTTTTCGCGTTCAAGACGGTCGTTTGTGGCGACTACATTTTGGGCTTGAACGTGAGGGTCAGGTGAACGTGTCCAACTGGGTCAACTGCGGCAAGGGTAGTGTGGATTACGGTAACATTTTCCACCTATCACAATTAAAAACTCATTTGTTTTTAAAAATTTCAGGCTCTGCCGGCACTTGGGGTTGTTCTGTAGTCTTTGGATAAAAATATTCAAAGAGGTAGGGCGATAAAAGCGCGATTACGAGGAGAAAAATGCTAAATCGTTTGTCTTTTCGGACTTTGGTTTCAATAGAGTTTCTCATAATACGCGCCCATGCTACATGTGATGATATTAAATACAAGCCATTGTTCTACTTTATATGACAGCCAATTTGATTATTAATTTTAGGCAGGATCATGAGAAGGTTTGAGATAGTCGGCTTGGTCCTTCATCATTATGAGTGGAGGCATACCCTTTTCTAATAAATATTTTAACACGCCTCGTACTAAGGATTTCAATGCCTTCTTCTCTGAATCTGTTAGTCCCTGTTGATCCTCCGGACTTACACTTCCCTGCCCCCATACTTGATGTTCTAAATCACCAAGTATAGCAAGTTGTTTGTGCGCCCTAACTGCCTCTGCGGCTGTGTCGAGTTTGGCTTGTTTTTCGCGTGCAAGACGGTCATTTGTGGCGACGACATTTTGGGCTTGAACGTTAGGCTCAGGTGAACTTATCCAACTGGGGTCAACTTCGGCTTTGGTTAGTGGATTAGAGCTGAATTTTACACCCTTGCTCGCCACCAGAGATGAGGGTGCGGGTGGGCCGTAGACTGCTGTATGATCAGGAAGCTGAGGACCGTAAACTTCTGTGCGACCAGGTAGTTGTGGCCCATAGTTGGTTTGTGTGCGGATGGTGAGGGCCCTGGTTTCATCTGAAAAGTTTATGCCCGCGTTGGGAATATTTTCTTTGTTTTTTTGGGTCTGCCCAAGCACTCCTAAATCTTCATTTTTACCATCGAGCTGTACGCTCAAACCATTCAGAGCCCGCATTCTTTCGTTGCGATGAACGCCTCTGGCTTTTGCTTGCCCCCTTCGTTTGTGATCCGCTTGATTTGCGTCGGCTTTGACTTGTGCGTAGGCTATGGCCTTTGCCTTTGCCTTTGCCTTTGCTTTGAGTGCTTGGATTGCTGTATCGCGCGTTGCTTTTGCTCGTGCCAAAGCCCGTGAATGCTCGGCTTGACCTGCTTTATCTTTTTGCGTCCCATTTCGATTTTTATCGCCAAAAATGCCGCCAGGATTAAAGTCATTGTAGCCGAGAGACCGATTACGGCTGCTATCCCAATCCCCGGACTGTTGTGTGCCATTTGCGGCACGAGTCTTGGATTCGGCTCTGTTTCTCGCCTTTTCATGTTGGGCACGACCATAGTTGCTGCCACCTATTTGACGAAATTCGAGCAGGCCCGTTCTGGGGTTAATCGTCCCAGCACCGCCTTTTTCTTTCAACAACATCGCTTCGGCGGGCGTGATATGCGCCAAGATGAAATCGCCGTCCCGCCCCATGGATTGAATTTTTTGAGCCTGGATCAATTGCGAGGCCTGTTCCGTTTCACCAAGCGGCTTCATCACGCCATCAACACGTAGTCCTTTGCTTTTTTGGAACGCTTCAATCGCCGAAAACAAAGCCCGGTCGGGGATTTCGCTCACACCCCAATCGGGGGCCTCGTAAAAGCCTTGAGCTTGTAAAAACTTTTTTGCCGCCAAAACATCAACTGGTTCAACATTCGCGTCTGCCGATAAAGCCCGGCGGAGTTTCAAAATCTGTTCCATAATTTCAGTCTCTTTTATTGTCTATGGCACAACTTCTTAGCTGAACAGGAGCATGCCGATTGAATCGAACCGGAACAAACATGGAACAAAAGAAGCGCAATGTCAAGAAATATTTCCTATTATAGGATTTATTACAATTAACGGGGCTTTTCATATGTTTCATTGCAGGGCAAGCCTGCTAATGTTTCGCATATCACCGATGCTCAAATCACCCGCAAATATCTTGACCTGTCCGAAGAATTGGCTCGAGTAGCTGGACTTGTCTGAAAAAATAGACAGCACCTTCCAAATTTATCAACGTTAGCTTGGAGGATTATATGACACGTAACAAATTTACAGACGAATTCCACAAAATAGGACAGGGTGTTAAGGTGTGTTCTATCCTTTGAAGGAGGAATACGATATCGCGAAACGCCGTAATTTCAGTCTCGTTTAGTGTCTATCGCACACCTCCCTTGTTGAGCTGGGTCATGCCGATTGAATCGAATTGGAACGAACAGTGTCGCCAAGCCCCGGATGACCTGCGTTGCTTCATCACGAATATTTTTTTGAGGCGTAAAAATTCTGAATCGCAGCCTTTATGGGTTGGTGCTTCGTTCTCAATATAATCTTCAATAACCTCTCTAAAGGTCGTCTTTTCAGCAAGCGATCAACCGACAAAAACGGAGCTTTCCATTTCGGCCCCTTGATGGTGCCCCAGGCCTCTGCTTCTTGTTTTGTATAGAAGATTTTGTCTGAACGGGGTAGCCCTTGCGGCGAACTTTAGCCTGCCATTGGTAGGGATCTCGTTGAAGAATGGTTGCCATGAGCATACTTTCTGTATCCAGTACCTCCAAGGCCGAAACCCTTATGCTGGTGCCAAACAATCATTGCCCTCCCAACGCCAATTTAAAATCCTATCCTTTATAATTGTGAAAGTCGTTTTGCATTGACGAGTGTAAGCGTATCCCGCACTCCCCCCATATGATGACGTGTACGCTGTGTTACCGATGACTTGAGTTTGATATGAGGGGGCTATTCCTGGAACGTAACGTAACCTAACCTGGATTTGGCATATATAAGGTATTTCGCACCGTTATTATGGTAAATTTGAGCCGGTACTCCCCAAGAATCGATAAGAGCGTTTTCAGAGGAACCTAGCCATGCATCAAGTATTGCCTCATAATTTTCTGTTGTGACCATGCTGAAACTGAAAAAATGAGGCCAACTATTAACGTATTCTTCATGCGGAGAAATCCTGTCATGACCTTGAATGAATGTCTTCATTATTATGCATAAAAGGTTGATATTCGTTATATCAACTTCCCGCAATGATTATTTAAAAGACTAAACATCTCATGTTAAATCTTAATAGAGAGAACAACTTATAGATTTTCTTCATGCATCCGCGTGCAATCTATAATGCGTTCTTAAACTCTGATAGAGATATAGACTCTATTATTTCATCCTGAACTTTTACGGCTTCCATATGTCCCCGTATGGCAGCATGTTTGTGCCATTTAAAGGCCTGAAGAGCCCCTAGATCTATAGACACCTTGCCGTTTAATAATGAAGCAAGGCGTTTTGATCATGTCAGGTCTTCGTTACACACAAGACTTTAAGCGCGATGCGAATGTTCAGGTCACTGATCGTGGGGATTCCGTCAAGGGTGTTGCCACCAAATTGGGGATCAGACCTAAATCACTTTATGACTGCTCCCAGAACCCATTACAGGGTTTTGGAAAGCGGGCTAAGGCATGGAAGGCTTAAAGATGAGCTCGCGCGCGTCACAGAGGAGCGCGATACCCTTCCCCTGCAAGCTTTGCTTTACAAGGAGCGCTAAGGCGCAAATAAAGCCACGATGTACTTCGCAACAGATGCCAAGTGAAGGACGGCTCCGTCAAGCATGATCTATCGTACGCCCAAGGGGCCCGGATACCGGATAACCCAACCGTGGAAAGCGTTTCTTTAGCTTCGTGCTGAGTCTAAAATTTGGAATTTTTAATTCTAAATTCAGGTTTGGTCTGTCGTTTTGAGGAGCTTTTTTGTGACATCTCCTTGGGACATTTATAGTGAACCCTTTTTGTAAGGAGATAATCATCTTTGATTTTCTCAAACTCAAATCACCAATGGCCCGGTCCTATATCGTGGATTACGGCGACGTTAAGAAAACCAAGAAAGCTTTAAAGGATCAATTGGCCCAACAGTCAAAATCAACTTAGCAAACACTCCGGCACCTCGGACGGGTTTTCTCGGCTCACCTTAGACACCCATGACAAATTTCAAGATACAATCTTGGATGCACAAGATGAAGTTTACAAACTTAAACAGGAACTTGAACAAAAAATTTCTGATGCGGACGCAAACGTTGCTGCATTAAAAAGCACAGGAACGATTTGCAAGTCGCGATAACTGAACATGACCGTCGGTTAAAGTTTGTGAAGCCGAACATGATGTTGTTGGGATGTTTTTTTTGTAAAGGTCATCATATTCTTGAATCATTTTAAGCACGTCTTCCTCTGACCTCGTCTAAATGCATGTAACCAATCAATAGCTTCCCGTAGAGATTTGTTTTCAATAACGAGTTTTCCATCGTCTAGCATACAATTAAGAAGAACCTCAATTTCAGGACCCTTTTCTTCACCAAAGCCCACAAAACTCATGGCCGTTAGCCGGGAATTATTTAACGTAGCTTCCGTCATTAAAGGCTCGATTGCCTTTCGATACTCGCATTGTCGTTTTTGTATAAATAATATCTAAAAGACGACCAGTCTCAGTCTGATCTTTATTGGTGAAGGCTTGTTTAGCCTGTTGGACAAGTTGGGTGATATTAGAAGATTCACGAACATTCGCAGCAACGACAGCGCTTGCAAAAAGAACAACGTTAATCAAACCTATAAGAATATGTAGAAAGTATCTCAGTCAAAGATGCTAGCCAACAAACGATTGTTCACATAGCTGAACATAGCTAAATATAGAAAATATTTATTAAAGGTGCACTTACAGAACCCTTACGGCCCATCATGGGTCGCAGCCATTTCTTCTAAGTCATTGAAAGCAAATGGTGCACCCGACGAGGTTCGAACTCATGACCTCTGCCTTCGGAGGGCATTTCTATGCCGTTGCTATGCAAGCGAATTTACGCTAGTGCTTTGATTTTGTTATATAGTGGAGTGCAGTCGATTCCGGTAAAATGCAATAAAATTCGGACTGAGTGTCCCAAATTTGTCCCAAATTGTCCCAAGATAATGCGGCATAAATTTTCTTTTATAACTCACTAAAGTCTTGTATTATGAGTTATAGAAAAGGGATTTATCGCTCA
>JAESSV010000093.1 GCA_016763895.1 Magnetovibrio sp.
GATGCCCCAAGCTTGGATATCATTCCGGCCTTGATTGAAGATGGTGCGACCGTAAAAGCGTTTGATCCCGAAGGCATGGACGAAGCCAAAGAAATGATTCACGGTGTAAATTGGTGCGAAGATGCTTATGCAACCATGAAAAATGCAGATATATTGGTGATCATTACGGAATGGAACGCCTTTCGCAGTTTGGATTTAAACCGCGTGAAGGGCTTGTTAAAACAGCCGTTGATGGTCGATTTGCGCAACATCTATGAACCTGCTGAAATGGCGGCCTCTGGCTTTGTGTATCACTGCATCGGTCGTCAGGCAGTTTGATCATGAATTCTTCTGACGCTCACCAGCTTGATCCTGAAATCTTGCGGGAATATGACATTCGCGGCGAAGTTGGTAAAAACTTTAGCGCCAAAGATGTTTATACGGTTGGTCGCGCCTTTGGCACCCTTGTCAAACGGGATGGTGGCAACCGGGTCGCGGTTGGTTATGATGGGCGCTTGTCGTCACCTGAACTCGAAGCAAGTCTGGTCAAAGGCTTGGCGGCTTCGGGAATTCAAGCGGTGCGCATTGGGTGTGGCCCAACACCCATGGCCAGTTTTGCCGGGGCGACTTTGGATGTGCACGGGGCCATGATGGTCACGGGCAGCCATAATCCACCTCAATTCAATGGCATTAAGCTGACCTTGAACGGAAAACCATTTTTTGGGGAAGATATACAAGCCTTGGGCCGTCAAGCTGCTGGCGGAGATTTCATCGATGATGCGGCTGAAGCGGAAGATTTTGAAATCTTTAGCACCTATGTGCAGCGCATTTTAAAAGACTTTCGCGCGGGCGCTGATTTGACCGTGGCCTGGGATCCGGGCAATGGGTCCGGTGGTGAAGTGCTTAAGGCCTTGATCCAACACTTGCCCGGCACACACCATGTTATCAATGGCGAAATTGATGGCAATTTCCCGGCTCATCACCCTGATCCAACGGTGGAAAAAAACCTTGATCAATTAAAGGCCCTGGTCGCAGAAAAAAAGTGTGATTTGGGATTTGCCTTTGACGGCGATGCGGATCGCATCGGTGTTATCGATGGCCAAGGGCGGGTCTTGTGGGGGGATCAAGTTTTGGTTCTGTTGGCCCGCGATGTCTTGGCTGATCTGCCCGGCGCCACCATCATCGCAGACGTCAAAGCAAGTCAGGTGTTTGTCGATGAAATTAAGCGCATGGGCGGGGTGCCTTTGATCTGGAAAACCGGACATTCCTTGATTAAATCAAAAATGTTGGAAACCGGATGCCCTTTGGCCGGGGAAATGAGCGCGCATATCTTCTTTAAACACGGTTATTACGGGTTTGATGATGCGATTTATGCTGCTGTGCGCTTGTTGAGCATTGTTGCCCGTTCGGGCGAAAGCCTGGCCGATATGCGGGACGCGATGCCACACATGATCAACACGCCAGAGCTTCGTTTTGATTGCCCGGAAAATCGAAAATTTAAAGTCGCCGAAGAAGTCCAGGCGCGCTTGGCTGACGATAAAGACATCGATGTTCTGACCATTGACGGCGTGCGGGTGACCAACCAAGACGGTTGGTGGTTGTTGCGGGCTTCGAACACCCAAGCCGTTTTGGTGGCGCGGTGCGAGAGTGCTACTCAAGACGGTTTAGAACGTCTGAAGGCCCAGCTTTGCGCGCAACTCAAGGCTTCTGGCATCACACCGCCCAGCTTTGATTAAATCCGTTTAATGATATCTTAAATTTAAGATCGAAAGCGCTATTTTTTCTTAATAGGAGCACGACGCGCAGCGGCCAAATTTGCATTGGTTTGTTGCATGCCTGAACGCAATTGTTTGGCTTTATCGGCTTCGGCACGGGCTTTGATGCGCGGGCTAATCCACATTTCTTTTTCTGGAACGGCTCCACTTTTGGAAATTTTAACAATTTTAGAGCCTTCAATGCCCGGGGCTGTGTCGGCCTCTTCGGCTTTCATCAAAGCATGACCCAATTCGCCACTTGCGAATTTGCTGTGCGGCCACCATTTATTTTCTTTGAGAATCATGACGCCAAGAAAAAAGTCATCGTCACGTTTTGGTTGATCAGTCATCGTTCAACTATACCCTTAATTTCACATCTAATTGATGCGGTATTTGCCTAATCTCGTATGCTTAATTTTTTGCATATTTTGAGTGATTTAGGAAGGGGCGTTTTGATGAAATTTTGTGAAAAAAAAAGGAATTATCGTAAAATCAATGCGTTACCGGGATGCATAATAACGTGTGCGATACCTTTGATGTCTAAGGGCAGGGGATCTGCAACCCGAATCATTTGATGGAAGCAACCTCAACAGTCGATGAAATCTTAAGCGGCATACAGCCAAACCGTTTGTGCTTTAAAAAGCGGCAGGCCCGGTAAGCTTGCCTCTTGGTGATTCCCAAAATGCGGCCTCGATACAGCACATGGCCATTTTTCTTGTGCAACGGAATCACCGCTATATTTCCGCTGGCAAGATAGCTCGGGGCCAATCCTATGGCTCGCACGGCCACCGCATAAGCCGGATCATAGGTTTTATAGGCCCCAACCTGAACCCCCCATCTGGAAGAGCCAGACAAAATCTTGGATAAAGTCCTCCGTCTATGGAGCCCCCGTTTTTGGAGTTTAGGCTTTTTGCGCTTAGGGTTTTGGCGATAGGCCACGCGAACTTTACGCACGTTCAGGGTCTGTGTGGCGGCTTTGGCTGCACGTGCTTTTTGGGTGCTGGCAAGGGCGTATTGCGGGGCAATTTTGGCCCATCCCTTTTCCAGCAAAGACACCATATGCCGATTGCGTATTTTGGAATTCTTCGCCCCAAAAACAACGCCGATCAGGCGTTTGTTGCCGCGCTTAACCGAGGCGACCAAATTAAAGCCAGAGGCGCGGATATATCCCGTTTTGATGCCATCCGTGCCTTCGTAATTGAGGAGCAATTTGTTGTGTGTTTTGTATACCTTGCCCGCATACGAAAATTGTTTTTCGGAAAAATAACCGTATTTGTGGGGGAAGTGTAAAAGCATGGCACGGGCCATCGTCGCCATGTCGCGTGCCGACGACAACTGGCTGCGGTGCATCAATCCAGAAGCATTGCGAAATGTGGTGTTGGACATGCCCAGGCTACGTGCCTTTGCCGTCATCAACAAAGCAAACTGGCGTTCTGAACCGGCCATATGTTCGGCGACGGCCGCTGCGATGTCATTGGCAGATTTAATAGCCAAGGCCCGAATGGCATTTTCAACGCTGATGGTTCGACCGGCCCTGATGCCCAATTTAGAAGGCGGTTGTCGCGCGGCGTGGCGGCTGATCAAAATGCGATCATCCAAACGCATGCGGCGTTCATCAATCGCTTCGAACATTAAATACAAAGTCATCATTTTGGTGAGGGAGGCTGGATAGTTGCGCGTGTCCGCATTGACTTCATGCAAGACTTGGCCGGTGTCGGCGTCTAAAACCAAGGAGGCGTACTTTGCATAAGCAGGCTGGGGAGCAAGACCAAACACAGCAAGAGCAACCAGCACAATACAGAAAGCAAAATGGGAGCTTGGGGTAAAATGAGGAAGCTTGTATCCAACCGATAAGGTTTGATGGTGACGTTGTTGATTCAAGGCGTCGTCCCCCCCCAAAAAATAGGTCCGCATTTATTTATTTTGTGCAACTTGTATCCTTTGTGCGGGAAATAGACGCAAATCGCAAGATCAATATCGTGCTGTATCTTGAAATGCACAGCTAAAAGATTATTTATCTATTATCGTTCGTTTTGATTAAAAAAATCGTTAAGGTTCTTCGTCTTTCTTAAATAGCCATTTAGGGTTATGATTTTCGACCTTTTGGATTCCTTATCGGAGCATATTTTGAGCACAGCAAGCCTTCCCCCAAAGCCGCCCGGTGGCCCAGGTCATCCCGGTGATGACGGCGACACCGGATTAGCTCTAAAAACCCGTTCAAAGACGAAAAAACCGTCTATGTACAAAGTGTTAATGCTTAACGATGATTACACGCCTATGGAATTTGTGGTCTATATTTTGGAAAATATTTATAACAAATCCAACGCTCAAGCCATGAGCATTATGTTGCATGTTCATCAAAAAGGAGTGGGCCTATGTGGTGTGTTTACATTTGACGTTGCAGAGACCAAAGCCACCCAGGTTATGGACTTGGCCCGAAAAAATGAGCATCCTTTGCAGTGCACAATCGAAAAAGATGCTTAAATATAGAGGACGACTTTAATAATTAAGTGCCGTGGAGACCTCACATGCTGTCTAGAAATTTAGAACAAACGTTGCACCGAGCTTTGAATATTGCTGCGGATTACCGTCATGAATATGCAACATTGGAACATTTATTGTTGTCGTTGATTGATGATCCCGATGCGGTGTCTGTGTTGCGGGCTTGCGAGGTTGATCTGGAAAAGGCGCGGCTTGAAATTTCAGATTTCTTGCTTAACGAATTGGAATTGCCAAGCCTGGATGGATTAGAAGACCCCAAACCCACGTCTGGATTCCAACGGGTTATTCAACGTTCTATCATTCACGTTCAATCTTCGGGTCGCGAAGAGGTCACCGGGGCCAATGTTTTGGTGTCTTTGTTTTCAGAACGCGAAAGCCATGCCGTGTTTTACCTCAAAGACCAAGATATGTCCCGATTGGACGCCGTAAACTACATCAGCCATGGCATAGCCAAAGCACAGGGACAATCCCAAGACCGCCACGTGTCGGGCGCAGGTGACGAAGATGATATTCCGTTGGGCGAAGGCGAAGACGGCGAACTTGGTGCTGGCAAGGGTGCCTTGGATACCTATTGCGTGAACTTAAACGCAAAGGCGGAAAGCGGAAAAATTGATCCGCTTATTGGTCGCAACCAAGAAGTCGATCGCACCATTCAGGTGTTGTGCCGCCGCACAAAAAACAATCCCCTATATGTGGGTGATCCCGGAGTTGGCAAAACGGCCATTGCCGAAGGTTTGGCGCGTCGCATTCAAGAACGAAATGTTCCCGAAGTCTTGCACAAAGCGGTGATTTGGGCTTTGGACATGGGCACGTTGTTGGCGGGAACCCGCTATCGGGGAGACTTCGAAGAACGGCTCAAAGCGGTCATGAAAGAAATTGAGGCTGAGCCCGATAACATCTTGTTCATTGACGAAATACACACCGTTATTGGGGCCGGGGCAACGTCTGGAGGATCCATGGATGCCTCTAACATCTTAAAGCCTGCTTTGGCATCCGGAGGCTTACGTTGCATTGGTCCAACCACTTATAAAGAATACAGAAATCACTTTGAAAAGGATCGTGCTTTGGTGCGCCGTTTTCAAAAAATTGATGTGCCAGAACCCAGCGTTGAAGACACCGTAAAGATTCTCAAAGGCTTGAAACCGTATTATGAAAAGCATCATAAAGTGCGTTATACGGAAGCAGCATTGCGCTCTGCCGTCGAATTGGCGGCCCGCTATATCAACGATCGCAAGTTGCCGGACAAAGCCATCGATGTGATTGACGAAGCGGGTGCGGCGCGGATGTTGGTGAGTGAATCCAAGCGCAAAAAAACCGTTTCGGTCAAAGATGTCGAAGACGTGGTGGCAAAAATCGCCCGCATTCCGCCCAAAAGCGTTTCAAGTGATGACAAAAAAGTCCTTAAATTCTTGGAACGTGATCTCAAATCCATGGTTTATGGTCAAGACAAAGCCATTCAGGCCTTGACCAGTGCTATAAAACTGGCCCGCGCGGGCTTAAGAGAACCCCAAAAACCGATTGGGTCGTACCTGTTTTCCGGCCCCACGGGTGTGGGTAAAACCGAAGTCGCGCGCCAATTGTCTA
>JAESSV010000094.1 GCA_016763895.1 Magnetovibrio sp.
CCCAACGGTGACCAATGCGCCTCCGAAGTTCAACATTTCGACGCCCGAAACCGAAAAAAGAACACTCACAACAAACATCGCCATCCCCGCATACAAAACAGGCAACACGCCGAACCGGTTGATCAAAGATCCCGTAAAGAAAGACGGAACAAACATGCCCAACACGTGCCATTGAATGATCAGCCCCGTTTGTTCCAGGGTGTGATTACAAACACCCATTGCCAAAGGTGTCGCCGTCATCACCAACACCATCAAACCATAGCTGGTTGCGGCATTCAGCACCGCTGCGATAAAGACCGGTTGGCACATGATTGTTTTTAAAGGACGAGCGCCTTCAAGGTGAACCTCTTGTTTGGGCTTGGGTATTCTTAGCAATAACAAGGGAACCAGGGCCAACACGCTCACCAATGAGGCCACCATAAAGGCCCCGGCAAAGGGAATCGGAGCAAATAAATCCCGGCTTGAAACGGCCAACGTTGGCCCCACAAGCGCGGAAATCACGCCCCCCAACAAAACATACGATACGGCCCTGGATACATAATTTTTAGGCGTACATTCCACGGCGGCAAAACGGTAATATTGGGTACAGGCTTGATAAACCCCCATCAACACCATGGCGGAACAAAACATCACAAAACTAGATTGTACGATGGCATATGCCGCCAGCGCGCTTGACGTGGCGCCCGATATCGCCCCAATCAAAAAACCAGCCCGGCGGCCAATTCGTTTCATCAACATGGACATCGGAATGGTGGAACACGCGGTGCCCAGCGTCAACACCGCCAAGGGCAAGGTCGCAAGCAATTTGTTTTCAGCCAACATCTGCCCGACAAGCCCGGCAAAGGTGATGCCCGTTACGGCACTGACCAAATACAAACCTTGAGCGGTGGCCAACAGAAAAATATTAACGCGGTAATTTTGCTCAAACACCTCAAGCCTCCTTTGATTTTGACATAGCAGGCCTGGACGTGGTCGTCAGGGCTATTCCAATCAAAATCGGCACAATCCCTATGATATGAAACATTTGCAGGCTTTCGTTTAAGAAAATAATGGATAAAATTGAGGCAAATAAGGGAATCAGGTGAATAAACAAGCCCGCCTTGTTGGCTCCCATACGGGCAACACCGGTGTTCCAACACCAAAAAGCCGCGATCGAAGCAAACACCGCCACATAGCCAATCACCAAACCATTGCTAAGCGACAAGGCAAAGCCACCAACTTTTGAAACTTCCCAGACATAAAATGGCGCCAAGATCACCACCGCAAGACACATGGTCGATGCCAACAAAACCATCGGCGGAAGGCTTTCTGGTTTTCGCCTCAACAGCACAGAATAAACCGACCACGCCAACACCCCAGCCAGCACCCATAAATCACCCGGCGTAAACGCAAAGTTCATCAGCACCGTAATTTGACCCTGAGAAACAATAATGCCAACCCCGATGATCGAAACCAAAATGCCCAGCCCCTGGCGAATATTAAGCACCTCGTCCCCAACCAACATCGACACAATTGGAATAACCATAGGCATCGAGGCCAGAACAAACGCGGCATTGATGGCGGTGGTGGTGCGAAGGGCTATGTACGTAAAGGAATGAAACATGACCATGCCCGTTAGGGCCAACACAAACAACAACCCGATGTGCTTGCGAATTTCTGACCTGTGGGCCCAGACCTCTTTCCAAACGAACGGCATCAAAATCAAGGCGGCAACCACCCACCGCCAGAAGGTCAGGCTGAACGGCGCAATGTCACCGTGAACCCACCGTCCAATCACAAAATTACCGCCCCAAAATAAGGCCGACAAGGAAAGCAGCAAAGGTGCGGGTCGTCGTGAAAACATATTACCCCCCCGGGAGGCTTTAAAGAATTGGCTCCGTAACTCATAACGCACCTCGGCAAAATCGCGATGCTGTTTTTTGTCCGGGTGACAATTTATTCAAAAACGTCTCTTGACAGCCCTACTATGTTCATGCTTTGTTCTTATTCAAGACACACCCTTAAATTAGGAAAAAATCATGCCTTTTGAACGCATTCTCAACGAAATCGCCGCCGCGACCGCCTTGTTTGCCGCTGGATATGTCATGTTAGTGATTTTGTAAGGTTAACGCTTACGACCGTTCGATCAGCTCTATTTTATAGCCGTCCGGGTCTTGGATAAATGCAATCACGGTGGTGCCACGTTTCATGGGACCGGGGGCTCTTGAAATTTTGACCCCTTCCCCTTCAAGGGCAGCACACGTTGCATATATATCGGGCACCCCCAACGCAAGGTGGCCAAAAGCTTCGCCTTGGTCGTAGTTTGTGGAACGATCCCAATTGTGGCAAAGTTCTAAAACCGTGTGATCCATTTCGTCACCATACCCCACAAACACGTTGGTGAATTTTCCTTCGGGATAATCCGTACGCCTTAACATGGTCATGCCCAGGTGGCGTGTGTAAAAATCTATGGAAGCGTCTAAATCTTGGACCCGGATCATGGTGTGTAAAAAACGATACGAAGGCTTAGGCATTTAAGGTTTCCTTATTCAGCAGCCCGAGAACCACAGAGGCGGCAATTTCACCCGGCAGAGGTCCGCCAAGGCCCAGTTGTTTCAAGGCTTGTTGAGCGGCGGCGCGTTGGGCGATGCGGGCCCCTTCATCGTCAAACAATCGAGCAATTTCCCGGCTGAGGTTCTCAGACGTGCATTCGCCTTGAATAAATTCAGGAATGGCTTCTTGACCCAAGATGATATTGATCAAATTGGCAAAGGGTGTCTTGATCATCTGTTTGGCAATCGCCCAGGTGATCGCATTAAAACGATACGCAATGACATTGGGCAGGCCTGCCATGGCAAGTTCCAAAGCAACGGTTCCGCTCGCCGCCAAGGCGACGTTGGCAGCCATAAAGGCCTCGTCTTTTTCAGATCCCAACACAACGCTCACAGGCACATCCCAAGAGGCCGTTAAGTCTTTTACGCGGGCCTCGACATGGGCCACCGTCGGAATCACCACTGACAAGCCTTCAAATTGCGGGGCAAGCCGCGCAACCGTTTGGCCGAAGACACCCAACAAGCGTTCCACTTCCCCACACCGGCTTCCGGGCAAAACCATTAACAAAGGTGTTTCGGGCTCGATCTTGTGACGACGCCGAAACGCCTGTCCGTCCGCCGAAGAAATGTCGGTTTCGACCACCGGATGCCCGACGAAGGTCGCGGGCAAGCCTTCTTTTTCAAAATAAGGCGGCTCAAACGGCAACAGGCACAGCACATGATCTAAGAATGCCGCGACCTTTTTTGCCCGTCCCGGACGCCA
>JAESSV010000095.1 GCA_016763895.1 Magnetovibrio sp.
AACGGTCGGGGTCTGCTTTGTAGGGAGCATAAATAAAAGGCGGATTGCCCGCTCGCCAACCCGATTTCCAAAAATATTGAAAAACCGATGCCGAAGAGATATCAATTTCGGCCAAGACAAGCCTGCGGCTGCCCAACCGTTTATATTTTAAAAGTTTAACATTGGCTTTTGACATCGGTTTTTGACCATGAAAAATATCAACGATTAAAGCATCATAGTTTGTTTCTCTAAGTTTAAGAATGTATTCATAAACCTGTCCAAAGGCTTGTGAATTGTTCAAATACAAATAATTTTTTACATCCGCAATCGACATGACGTTGACCGGGTTGGCCTTATAGATTGAAGACGGAAATTTGGGGATTGATGAAAGGTTTGGGGCTTCGGCGACAAAGGGAATAAAACCTTTTTGAGCACTGTCTGCATATATTTTATCAACGTAGCCAGCCTCAGTGGAATATTCCATGTTGAACACCGGAATCCGCATCGATGCGACGGTCTTTAAATTGTTGTTGCGGTATTCAAGCTGGGCGACCAGGGCTGGGTCCGGTTTGCCGTTCGGTGCCATCACCTTTTCATCCAAAAGATTGGTTTCCAAGATGCCGTCCAAGGATCGCATATATGCGTTGGCCGGGTATCTTTGGGTTTCGTCATTCAGGTCAATTTTGTTGACCAAAGCCAGGCCATCTTGGGCAATCATGATAAAGTTGGGGTTAACGCGGTGCGCGAAACTGCTGAGGTTGGTCACAAAGTTGCGCATTTCTTCGCGAAAATGAATAATGACCGCAGGCTCAAAGGGATCAATCGGCTTAACCACTTCGACGAGTATTTCAGTGGTCGTGCGTGGGATGGGTTGGGTGGTTTGTGCGTATCCGTGCACCGGAGCACCTAAAACCAACCCCAACACCATTAGGCTCAGTTTTAAGGAGACAAAAAATGGGGTATTGGTTCTTTGCATGCGTAAACTTTATACCGATTCCTCTGTAAATGGCTATGGTCCATATTTCAGGGGAACCACTCAGAGGCAAGTCAATTTGACTTCTTTTTGTTGAGGCTTATTCTGATTGTCTAATCCAGAGTTAAAGGTAGAGCAAAAAGATGAATTTACCGATAAAATTTGTCTCAGTCCTATCTTTTTTTTGTATGTACACGTTTTCTGCGCTGGCCGCGGACGTTCCAAATGGTTGGGTGCGGGCCTGGCCGGATACGGATTTTCATAAGCGTTCGATCGAGTTTTCCGAGGTGCTTTCGGGTGGCCCGCCAAAAGATGGCATTCCTTCCATCGATCATCCTAAGTTTATCGGCCTGTCTGAGGCCACGCATTTAACGGCAAACGAGCCCGTGATTGTGGTGTCACGGGGGGGCGAGACTAAAATCTATCCGTTACAAGTCTTGATCTGGCACGAAATTGTGAATGATGTTGTCGGCGGCAAGCCGACCCTTGTGACCTATTGCCCCTTGTGCAATGCGGCTATTGTTTTTGATGCGCGGATAAAGGGGCAAAGCCTGACCTTTGGCACGACGGGAAAGCTTCGCAAATCGGACCTTATTATGTATGACCGGGAAACCCAAAGTTGGTGGCAACAGTTTATGGGCGAAGGTGTGGTTGGACACATGACAGGGCAATTGTTAACGATGCTGCCGGCGCGTCTTGAATCCTTTGCCATAGCCGCAAAAACGCACCCACATGCCAAGGTTTTGGTGCCGAACAATCCAAATATGCGAAAATATGGTCAAAATCCATATTTAGGATACGATACTTCACGTCGTCCTTTTTTGTTTGATGGGGAACTGCCCACCGATATTTTGCCGATGATGCGGGTGGTTGTCGTCGATGGTCGGGCTTGGAGCTTGCCGTACTTGCGAAAAAAAGGCCGTATTGAGTGGCATGATTTGACTTTGCAATGGTCTTCTGGACAAAGTTCAGCTCTTGATTTAAGAACCATTTCCCACGGTCGAGACGTGGGAAATATCGTTGTGCAACGCCAAACAAGTTCGGGCCCCGTTGACGTTGTTCATCACATTACATTTGCGTTCGTTTTTTATGCGTTTCACCCCAATGGTGAACTTGTTTCTGAAAATTTGAAGCTATAAATCCATGAATAGGGAGATCGATATGAAGAAACTTGGAACAGTCTGGTGCATTGCGGCCGGGCTCTTTTTGTCTATGGGCCTCTTTATGTCTATGGCAGGTCAAGCTTTTGCCCAAATCAATTACAAAATTGATTCTGCCCACACGTTTGTCGAGTTTCGCATCAGTCACTTGGGCTTTAGCTGGATGATCGGAACGTTTGATAAAGTTTCTGGTGAATTTAGCTATGATCCAAAATCTGGGGATGCACCGTCTGTTTTTGTGACCATTGATACCGCAAGCATCGATACGTCCCATGCGGAACGCGACAAACATTTGCGCAGCCCTGATTTTTTAGATGTTGAAAAATTCCCGACGGCGACGTTTGTCAGTCATGGCTTTAAAGAGGGTGTGCTGTCAGGTGATTTGACCTTGCATGGCATCACCAAGGCTGTGCAATCCCCGTGAAGTTAATCGGGGAAGGCAAAGGCCGAAGAGGCGGCTATAATGCAGGCTTTGAAGGCGCCATCACCATCGATCGCCGCGATTTTGGCCTGGATAAAAATTTGGGCCCTGCATCGTGGATTTTGGATTTGTTCTTTTCCATTGAAGGCAATAAAGTCGAGTAAAATATGGCCCTAAAAAATTCCCAAAATCATTTCGGGGTGATTGCCAAGTTTTTACATTGGTTAATCGCTTTGTTGATGATCGCCCTGATCGGGCTTGGGGCTTATATGGTGACCTTAGATTATTATGATGATGAATGGTATGACGGCAGCTTGTTGCTGCACAAAGCCTTGGGCATGGTCGGCTTGGCGGTGGTGGGCCTTAAATTCATATGGATGTTGAAAAACCCAAAGCCCGACGACTTGCCGACTTTGAAATCTTGGGAAAAACACGCGTCCGTTTTGGCTCACATAACTTTATTGGCCGTGATGTTTTTGATGCCGGTGACGGGGTATGTTGTATCGACGTCCGAAGGGGCGGGCATTGCCATGTTTGGTTTGTTTGAAGTCCCGGCCCTTTTTAAAATATCCGCCGCCGTACGAGATATGGCTATCGCCATTCATTTCTATCTGGCTTATGGTGGAATGGCTTTGGTTCTGGTCCATGCCAGCGCTGCCTTAAAGCATCACTTTATCAACAAAGACAAAACGTTACGGCGAATTTTGTGACGAGATTGCTAAATATATGAACACACACATTATTGTTGTTGGAAATGAAAAGGGGGGCAGCGGCAAGTCCACCACGGTTATGCATTTGGCGGTGAGCCTTTTGCGCCAAGGCCGTTCTGTGGCTGTGGCGGACCTGGATGCACGGCAAGGCACCATTTCCAGATATTTTGAGAACCGCAGCCATTATATCGAATCCAGGGGGCTTAATTTACCGTTGCCAGAGCTTTTAACGCTTCGTCCTGAAGATGGCGGTGGTGACGAAGAAGGCATCGAAGCCATGATTGCAGGTGTCCTTGAAGACGTGGGCAGGCGGGCAGAAGTGGTGATTTTTGATACGCCAGGCTCAGACACGTCCTTGTCTCGTATTGCGCACAGTTTTGCCGACACTTTGATTACCCCCATGAATGACAGCTTTATCGACCTTGATGTTTTGGCCCGCATAAATGTCAAAGACATGACGATTCAAGGGCCCAGTCATTATGCTGAATTGGTCTGGGAACAACGCATCAAGCGGGCCAAGCGGGGCAACAAAGCCGCAGATTGGATCGTGATGCGCAACCGTATGGGCCATACGATGTCTAAAAACAAACGAGAAATAGATCGATTGGTCGACGACCTTGCCAAACGGATCGGGTTTCGCACGGTCGCGGGCTTTTCAGAACGGGTGATTTTCAGAGAACTGTTTCACAAAGGCTTGACGTTAATGGACATTGCCGAAGTTAAAGGTGAGGGGGCTTTATCCATGTCTCACATTGCCGCTCGCCATGAAGTGAGAGCCTTGGTTGAAGCTTTGAAAATGTAAATGCCCCGCCACTTAAGGACGG
The DNA here is from genome assembly GCA_016763895.1 of Magnetovibrio sp. Classification (GTDB taxonomy): domain Bacteria; phylum Pseudomonadota; class Alphaproteobacteria; order Rhodospirillales; family Magnetovibrionaceae; genus JANLGW01. Next base: position 4,068 of record JAESSV010000095.1, read on the forward strand.
GGCATTTTCGAGGAAAAGCGTGAGGGGGGAGACGCCTTTCACTCAATGGGTTAACCGTTGCGGATGTTATCGAGAAACTTGTCCACTTCGGATCGTAAAAGTTCGGATTGTTGAGACAGTTCCGTCGCAGCCCCCAACATTTCACCCGCACTTGATCCCGTTTCTCCGGCAGCGTCTTGCACGCCCGAGATGTTCGAAGACACCTCTGTTGTGCCATTCGCGGCTTGTTCAACATTGCGGGCAATTTCCTGAGTTGCAGCGCCTTGTTCTTCGACCGCCGCCGCAATAGCAGAAGAAATGTCATTGAGCTGATTGATGGTCCCGCCAATCGAGCCTATGGCGTCCACGGCGGTGTGTGTGGCCCCTTGGATGTCGCTGATCTGGGCGCTGATTTCTTCGGTCGCCTTGGCGGTTTGATTGGCCAGGTTTTTCACTTCGGACGCCACGACTGCGAACCCCTTGCCCGCATCGCCCGCGCGTGCGGCCTCGATGGTGGCGTTCAAGGCCAACAGGTTGGTTTGATCGGCAATGTCCGTAATCATGGCGACCACTTCGCCAATTTTGTTGGCGGCCTGGGCCAGACCTTGAATTTTCTCGTTGGTGCTTTCCACTTCGATCACGGCCGTTCCCGCGATTTGCGTGGATTGCGCCACTTGGCGAGAAATTTCCTGAATGGAACTGGACAATTCTTCCGTCGCAGAGGCCACCGTTTGCACGTTTTGTGTGGCATCATTCGCAGCCGTTGCCACCACTTTTGACTGTTGCGACGTTTCTTCCGCCGTGGCCGACAAGGCCGAAGCCGAAGATTGCATTTCCGTCGATGCCGAAGAAACACTTTGAACAACACCGCCAACGCTGGTCTCAAAATCATCCGCCATATCCAACATTTGCTGGCGTTTTTCTTGTGCCGTGCGGTCTTCATTGGCTTTTTGTTCGGCTTCCAAGCGTTCGATTTCTTGACCGTTGATCTTAAAGATTTGCACGGCGGCGGCCATTTTTCCAATTTCATCTTTGGCATCTTGGCTTGGAACCTCAGCATCCCAATCTTTTTGAGCCAAACGTCCCATGGCATTGGTCATGGACGTAATCGGTGTGGCGATTGAGCGGCCAATGTATAAAGCGATACCCGCACAAAGGAGCAAGCCAACCGCAAGTAAAATTTCTTCGTTTAATTTAAGATCCGAAATGGCAACCCTCATATGGCTAATGTCGTTGTTCAGCAAAGCTTGTTGGTTCTGTTGCATGCCCCCTTGACGCACGCCAATGCCATTGGTGGTGCCCAAGAGCATATTTAACAGCTGACCTGCGCGGGGTGCCGCTTCTTGAACCAGGGTGTAATTAGCCATGTTCCATTTATCAGACCCGCGGATGGCAAACATTTTGGACGGAAGAGGGGAAAACACCTTGCGTTGATCTTTAAATATTTGAAAAGCTTTTTGCTGATCGATGGATAAATTTTGACTTTGTTGAGACAGATCGTTGAACCGTTTGGTGTTTTTTGCCCATAAATTTTCAAAACCCGTGGAAAATTTGTTGTCTCCGGTCAAAAGGTAGGCGCGAATATTGGCCAGACCAAGGCCCAATGTACCGCGCGTGTCAGCCATCATGCCCAAAATACTCACACGATCACCCGTCGTGCCGCCCTTTCCAGAAATTTCCAAGTCGATCATTTTTGAAATGTTGGCGATCATAAGCTTTGCCCGTGGTGCAGCTTCGGTCACCAATAAAAGTGTCGCGGGTTGTTCTTCGGGGGTGTTGGCTATGTTTTCAACCCTTTGCTGAGCGATTTTAAATTCATGTAAAATACCTTTAAAATCTTGAAAACTTTCAACATTCTTTTGGTCGGTCCAGTGAGTTGTCAGCTCATCCATTTCGACAACAGTTTGTTCGATGGACCCCCAGACCTTAGTCCTTTGTTCTTTGAATTTGTTGGCTCCCGTTAACATGTAGCCCCGTAAAGAAGCCAAAGACGCATAAATATTTCTGGTTAGTTTTGAACTTGCCATCGCCGTCGGCATCCGTAAATCTTGGGTACGATTTGCCGTATAGTTGATGTCGGTACCTTGAAAAGGGTCAGGACAATGGCAACGGCTAAAATAAGTCCAATGGCAGCAAACCCAGCGC
>JAESSV010000096.1 GCA_016763895.1 Magnetovibrio sp.
GTGGTGCCGTTGATCTGTCCCGCCAAATACAAATTTTTAAGACGCCGGGTTTCTAAGGTATGGCGCAATTCACGGGGATCGACAAAATCATACTCGATGGCATAACCCGCCTGTAACATCTCACACTGTTCCAGACCGGGGATTGTTTTCAACATCGCGAGTTGAATGTCTTTGGGCAAAGACGTGGAAATTCCGTTGGGGTACACCGTGTTGTCATCATATCCTTCTGGTTCAAGGAAAATTTGATGGGCTTTACGATCCGCAAATCGAACCACCTTGTCTTCGATGGACGGGCAATACCGCGGGCCTGTTCCTTCGATCTGTCCGGAATATAAGGGCGCACGGTCAAGGTTGTCGAGGATCAACTGGTGCGTCTGTTCTGTGGTGTGTGTGATCCCACAATTAATTTGGCGCTGGGTAATTTCTGAATTAAGGAAAGAAAACGGTTCGGGCGTTTCATCGCCGGGTTGGCTCACAAGGCTGTCCCAATCAATGGTATCGCCGTTTAACCTTGGCGGTGTTCCGGTTTTTAAACGACCCAGCTTGAAATTTAAACGGTTTAGGGCTTTCGCCAGCCCCACCGAGCGTGGATCACCCAACCGCCCCGCCGGAAACGTTTCCGTGCCGATGTGAATAAGGCCCCGCAAAAAAGTGCCCGTTGTTAAAATCACCGCGCCCGCGCTAATTTCTCGACCATCTTGTAAGACTATACCGGACACGCGTCCTGAATCTTCCAAGGTTATGTCGACAACAGCTGCCTCCAACACCGTGAGGTTTTGTTGATCTAGGACCAAATCCAGCACGGCTTTTTTATAGAGTTTGCGGTCGGCCTGTGCCCGCGGACCACGGACTGCCGGACCTTTGGATCGGTTGAGCATGCGAAATTGAATGCCGCCCGCATCCGCCGCACGCCCCATGATGCCATCTAATGCATCGACCTCGCGCACCAATTGGCCCTTGGCCAATCCACCGATGGCGGGATTGCATGACATTTCACCGATGGTGTCGATGCGGTGGGTGACCAAAACCGTGCGCGCACCCATACGGGCGGCAGCGGCGGCGGCTTCTGTTCCCGCATGACCGCCACCAACAACGATGACGTCATATTTTAACTGGCTCTTTTGAGTGTTCATGTGCGGAATTTAGGGATGCGCTGGAGTGAAGTCAAACGGGCATTGCCGAAACACGACACAATGTTTCACGTGAAACATTTCACAAACGAGACGGTCCTTGGTCTCCTTCGCGTTTGGTCACTTGCCAATACAAAAATCTCGGAAGATAACATCCAGCAAATCTTCGACATCGACCCGCCCCGTGATGCGTCCCAGTTCTCTAGCCGCCAATCTAAGGTCTTCTGCTTCAAGCTCTGAGCCCGTGTGCTGAGCGTTTTCCCGGTTCAAGAATCTTTGCAGAGCCTGATCGGTTCGCATCAAGGCTTGTCGATGGCGCGCCCGGGTTGGGGCTGGGCCTTCTGATTTATGTCGGCACAACGTCTCTACATGAACCGCCAGTTGCTTTAACAAGTCTTCAATCCCTGCCCCACTTCTCACAGACATTTGCAAAACCGGCAGGCCTTGCAGGGTTTCGGGAACCTCTGCTTTCGCCACATCGACCTTGTTAACGGCAACGATGGTGCGTTCGTCCAACAAGGATTGAGTTTGTTGATCGAATATTTCATCTGCCGTGCCATCGAATACGACCAGCTTTAAATCAGCCCCATCGGCCCAAGCTTTGGCCCGGCGCACGCCTTCTTGTTCGATGCTATCTTTGCTGTCTCTGAGCCCTGCCGTATCGGCGACCAACAATGGATATCCGCCCAGGTTGAGGTGGATCTCGACCACGTCGCGCGTGGTGCCCGCAATATCCGACACGATGGCGGCATCACGTTGGGCCAACACATTCATCAAAGACGACTTGCCCGCATTGGGCGGGCCCACGATCGCCAAACGAATCCCATCGCGTAAACGTTCACCTTGGCGCCCGTCTTTCAGGTGTGCTTGCACGTCGTGTTGAAGGTGTTGCACGCCCCGCACGACCTGTTGATGCAAGTCTTCGGGCAATTCTTCATCCGAAAAATCAAGCTCTGCCTCGAAGTGGGCCAAAAACCTCACCAATTGTTGGCGCCAATCGTCATAGATTTTGCCCAAAGCGCCTTCGGATTGTCGCAAGGCCTGTTGTCGTTGAGCTTGGGTTTCGGCCTCGATCAGATCCGCCAGGCCTTCGACTTGTGTTAAGTCGAGCTTGCCGTTTGCAAATGCCCGGCGCGTGAATTCACCCGGTTCAGCCAGACGCAAACCTGGAACACAAGACAAGGCTTGCAGCACCCCATCGATCACGGCTGGTCCGCCGTGAATGTGTAATTCGGCGACGTCTTCGCCGGTAAAGCTGGCGGGGGCCACAAACCACAACACCAAAGCGTCGTCCAACGGGTCAGAGTTTTGGGGGTCAAACAAACGACACAGCTTGGCCACCCGGGCTTTGGGGACGGGTTTCTTGGTCAGGGTGGATAAGGCTTGTTTCGCGTGCGTCCCGGAAATGCGCACCACGGCGACACCCGCACGTCCCTGCCCGCTCGCCAATGCATAGATGGTATCGGTCATGATAAGGCTCTTGTCACTTGGGGGGTTCCAACAAAAGACGCTCGACACGTTTTCCTTTTAGGATGTGCTGTTGCAAAACCTCTTCCATGTCTTCGATGGTTTTAACGCCATACCAGACCCCTTCTGGATAAATGACGATCACCGGCCCCAACTCGCACCGGTCTAAACAACCCGATGTGTTGACGCGCACCTTGCCAAGTCCCAGCTCTTTGGCCCGGACCTTCAGATAATTGCGCAGCTTAGCACTGCCCTTATCGCCACAAGATCCGCGCAAATGTCCTTCGGGGCGCTGGTTGATACAGCAGAAGACATGTAATTCAAAATATAGTTTTTCGTTCGCCACAGCAGTACCCATAGAAAAATAAGCGTTGTTAAAATAATAAGACCCCCCAAAATAGACAACAAACAGGCTTTAATGCAATGTCCCTTTAACGCAATACTCAAAAAGATTGACTTAAAAATCATGTCCCAAAATCATCTGAAATCTGAAACCAGCCCCTATCTGTTGCAACACAAAGACAATCCCGTCGCGTGGTGGCCATGGTCGGCCGAAGCCTTGGACATGGCTCGATCTGAAAACAAACCGATATTGTTGTCGATTGGCTATTCCGCATGCCATTGGTGCCATGTGATGGCGCACGAGAGTTTTGAAAACCAAGGTGTCGCCGACGTCATGAATGAACATTTCATCAACATTAAGGTCGACCGAGAAGAACGTCCCGACTTGGACACCTTGTATCAGGCTGCGTTAAGGACCTTGAAGCAACAGGGCGGATGGCCTTTGACCATGGTGCTCACCCCAGAAGGAAAGCCTTTTTGGGGGGGGACGTATTTCCCCCGCGAGCCTCGCTATGGCTTTCCGGGTTTTGTTGATGTCTTGAAAAACATCTCGGCGGCGTGGACGAACGATCAAGACAGTATTCAAAGCAATGTCTTGTCCATTGAAAGAGCCTTAGACTTTCAAGATTCTTCAAAAAGTATGACAACACTGAATTACGCCACGCTGGATCAAGTGGGCGATATCTTGTTGTCCAATTGCGATACCACACTTGGTGGATTCATGGGTGCGCCTAAATTTCCCCAAGCCCCTATTTTGCGCTTTTTATGGCGAACAGGTCTGCGCCTCAAACAAGACCGGTTTTTAAAGCAAACGCAATTGACCCTTCATAAAATGTGCGACGGCGGTCTGTATGATCACGTCGGCGGAGGATTTGCCCGTTATTCAACAGATGACCGTTGGCTGGTTCCTCATTTTGAAAAGATGCTCTATGACAACGCCTTGCTGATCACGCAAATGTGCTTGAACTGGACCCAAAACGCAGATTTGCTTTTAAAAACAAGGGTTTACGAAACTATCGAGTGGGTCATGCGGGATATGCGCGTCGAAACATCCCGCTCAGACTATGGATTTGCCACCGCCCTTGATGCCGACAGCGAGGGCGAAGAAGGTCTTTATTACGTGTGGAGCGCGTCCGAGGTTGAAGACATCTTAGGCGAAAATGCCCCTCTGTTCAAATCTGCATACGATGTCAACGCGGCCGGAAATTGGGCCGAGGCCCCAAGCCGCGATGGGGCGAACACGTGTATCTTAAATCGATCAAGCCGTGATCCTTTATCAGATGCGGACGAGGCGATATTAAAAGCCTCGCGGCACAAATTATTGGCCCACCGATCCAAACGCGTTGCCCCCGGTCGGGATCACAAGGTGTTAGCAGACTTAAACGGCATGATGATCCAGGCCTTGGTCAAAGCCGCCATCGTATTTGGGGAACCAAAGTGGCTTGAGGCCGCTCAAACATCCTTTGCCTTCGTTTTGAAGGGCCTGGTGGTCGAAGGTCGCCTTTATCGGTCATGGGCCAAGGGTCAGGCCAAGCACCTTGCTGTGTTGGACGATTTGGCGCAAATGGGCGCCGCCGCAATCGCTTTATACGAAAGCACCGGCAACACAACATACCTTGATCAAGCCATCTTGTGGGTCGAAGAAGTCGAGCTTCACTTTGCGAGTCTCGACAGCGCTGGGTATTATTTGAACGCCGATGACGTCACCGACATCTTTAAACGATCAATATTATTCGAAGACAACGCCACACCTTCGGGCAACGGTGTTTTTGCCGAAGTATTGGCCCGGCTATATCTGATCACCAACCAAGACATTTACCGGGAACGGGTCGAAAAAATGATCGATGCGGCGACCTCGAGCAATCCCGCCGACGTTGCGCATATGCCGACTTTGTTATTGGCATTTGATCTTTTGGCTGGCCGCCAACAGGTGGTTTTGGTGGGCGCGCCTTATGATGCGTTGTTGAAAGCCTGTTACACGGCCCCTCATGCAAACCACGTCATCGTTCATGGCGGCGCTGATGATCTTGAAAAAGCACCGCTTGAGGGCCAAGCCACGGCCTATGTTTGCGCCCACGGGACTTGCCAACGGCCTGTGACGTCATCTGAAGACTTGCTTCAAGCCCTTGAAACGTTTTAAAATTTACTCATGGATACACTTTGCCTGAAAACACCCCTTGGGGCTTTGACCTTGTTTGCCACCAAAGACGCCATCACGGCGTTGTGTTGGGGCGAAGGTGCCAATGCTCCTAAACAGACCCAAAACCAACTGCTCAAGCGCGCGGCTGAATTGCTCGACAGCTATTTTAAAACCGGTGAGGATAATTTTTCCAGCCTGACTTTCGATCCCCACGGCACGGATTTTCAAAAACGTGTGTGGGCCGAAATGGCCAAAATAGAGCACGGCAAAACCAAAAGTTATGGGGACATCGCCAAACTTGTCAATTCAGGCCCCAGAGCCGTCGGCGGAGCCTGTGGCGCAAACCCCATTCCCATCCTGATCCCCTGTCACCGCATTATCACCGCCACCGGAAAGATCGGTCATTATTCGGGGGGAAATGGGGCCGAAACGAAAAGGATTTTGCTGCGGCTCGAAGGCACCATTCAATAAATTCAGGACGTTTCGCCATAAAAAAACCCCGGCCATAAGTGGACCGGGGTTTTAAACAAAGACTTCGCACGCCCATCAGGTGTTCATGGTGTCGAAGAAATCTGAATTGTTTTTGGTTTGACGCAATTTTTCGGTCAAGAATTCCATCGCATCCGTAACGCCCATGGGCATAAGGATACGCCGCAGAACCCACATTTTGGCCAATTGACCCTTGTCACACAACAATTCTTCCTTGCGGGTGCCAGATTTGGTCACGTCAATCGCCGGGAAGATACGTTTGTCTGAAACTTTGCGATCCAGAATGATTTCAGAGTTGCCGGTGCCTTTGAATTCTTCAAAAATCACTTCATCCATACGCGAACCCGTGTCGATCAAGGCGGTGGCAATAATGGTCATAGAGCCCCCTTCTTCGACATTACGGGCCGCACCAAAGAAACGTTTCGGGCGTTGCAGGGCGTTGGCATCAACACCGCCTGTCAGAACCTTGCCTGAGCTCGGCACGACGGTGTTATAAGCCCGCGCCAAGCGGGTGATGGAATCCAACAAGATGATGACGTCGCGTTTGTGTTCGACCAGCCGTTTGGCTTTTTGGATGACCATTTCGGCAACCTGTACGTGGCGGGTGGCGGGTTCATCAAAGGTCGAACTGATCACTTCGCCCTTCACGGAACGCGACATGTCGGTGACTTCTTCGGGACGTTCATCGATGAGCAAAACAATTAAATAGGCTTCTGGATGATTGGCCGCCAGGGAATGCGCAATATTTTGCAACATAACCGTTTTACCGGTCCTCGGTGGCGCCACCACAAGGGCACGTTGGCCTTTGCCGATGGGCGTGATCAAATCCATGATGCGGCCGGTTTTATCTTTGTGTTCCGGATCATCGATTTCCATGACCAAGCGTTCATCGGGATAAAGGGGCGTAAGGTTGTCAAAGTTTGTGCGATGACGAACAGCGCTCGGATCTTCGAAATTGATCAGGTTCAATTTCATCAAGGCGAAATAACGTTCCCCTTCTTTGGGCGCCCGAATTTCGCCCTCGACCGTGTCTCCGGTGCGCAAACCAAAGCGCCGCACTTGATTGGGAGATACATAAATATCATCCGGACCGGCAAGATAGTTGGCTTGTGGGGATCGTAAAAAACCAAAACCGTCTTGCAAGACCTCTAAAACGCCTTCCCCAAAAATACCCGTGCCCTGTTCGGCAGAGCGTTTCAAAATGGCAAACATCATGTCTTGTTTACGCAGGGAACTGGCGTTTTCGATTTCTAATTTTTCTGCAATCAACAAAAGATCGGCAGGAGCTTTAAGCTTTAGTTCTTTGAGATTCATGGATGAATCCATTCATTACTGTGAAAATGTCATTGGGATGGCGATGAGTTTGGCAGGACTTAATCGGGGGCTTAGGTGATGGCATGATCCGGAGGGATGATCCCATATGGTCAAAAGCGCAAAACCCGAAGGGAAGGATCTAGATACGCCGCTCCGAGGAACGAAGCGGCGAAATATTGAATGTAACAATACCCATAGCGCACTTAAGGGGATTGTGTCTAGACCCTTTTTACGCGTTATTATTATTTTTAAAAAGGTTTAACGATCACAAAAATGACAATACCGATCATCAATACGGTTGGGACCTCGTTCATGATGCGAAAAAATCTTTCCGGACGCTTGTTGCGATCGAATTCGAAATCCTTGCGCCACTTTGACATCATCATGTGAAAAATGGTCAACAAAACCACGAACAAAAGTTTGGCATGGACCCAGTGTTCGGTGATCAGATTTTGGCTGACAATCATCCAGATGCCCAATCCCCAACTGATGATCATCGCCGGATTCATGATCGCCCTCAACAAGCGTCGTTCCATAATTTTAAAAGTATCGGATTGGTTTGACCCCACTTGAGCCTGACAATGATAGACAAATAAACGGGGCAAATACAATAATCCCGCCATCCACGCAATGATCGCAATGACGTGTAAAGCCTTAACCCATAGATACATTTCTCCGTCTAACATCTTCGTACTCCATATTTTAAAAAATGATTTTAACCGTTCAAGCTGAGAGGGCAAGCTTGATCTTGGTCGTTGCACAATCGTTTGCTTTGGCCTTGTGCCGACAGCGCGTTTTTTGTGTTTAAAGTGTTGCATACCATATCTGAGAGGCCCGCGATAAAATCCGTATGGGTGCCCACCGCCGGCACTCTCTCATAAACGGTAATACCGTGGTCCATGGCCAATTCTTTGTATTCGATATCCAATTCGACCAAGGTTTCTGAATGTTCTGAAACAAAGGCCAAAGGCAATACGACCAAGGCTTTTTTATCTTGGCCCGCACGGATAATTTCATCTTCTGTGGATGGTCCGATCCATTCCAGCCGCCCCACCCGACTTTGATAACAAATGGTCCAGTCTTGGATGGGAATGTTTTGAGCTTTACAAGCCTCAACAATCGCCACCGCCCCTTGTTTGATTTGATTTGGATACGGGTCTGATTTTTGCTCAACAATTTTTTTCGGCAAACCATGGGCCGAAAATAACACCCGCACCGCTTGGCCTGAAGCTTGGGCCGTTTCAATAGAGGTTTTCAACAATTTAACCTGGGCTTGAATAAAACCCGGTTGAGTTGGGTAACAACAAATGCGTTTGGTGGGCACATCGAGCTTAATTTTAGAACTGTGCTCATCCCAATCCAAAAAAGAACTTTGGGTGGTGGTGGTTGAAAATTGAGGATAAAGCGGCAACAAGACAATTTCATCTGCACCAAATTTTTGAACCTCTTGAACGGTTTGGGCGGAAAAAGGATGCCAATACCGCATAGAAATAAAAACCTGCACTTGAGTATCTTGAAGATCTCTGTTCAATTTGTCTTGCAAAGCCTGCGCTTGGTCTTCGGTCAATTTTAAAATTGGCGAAGAGCCACCAATGTGGTTGTAGATCTCTTGGGCCAAGGGCGCGCGTTTTGCGGAAATGATTTTTGCCAACACCCAGCGAAAGGGTTGCGGATAAGTGATGATGGCTTTGTCGGAAAACAAATTAAACAAAAACGGCTCGACAGCCGTCTGGCTATCCGGTCCTCCTAAGTTAAACAAAACAACTGCAACCCGTTTCATGACTTAAGCCTTGCCGCGGACAACATCAACCAAACGCGCAACATGTTCGGGTGGGGTTTGCGGAACGATGCCGTGACCCATGTTAAACACAAACGGTCCTTCGCCGAGGATGTCGATAATCCGCCGGGCTTCTTGGTCCAATGCTTCACCGCCCGCAACCACCAATAAATTATCAAGGTTGCCCTGAACACAAACATGTTGTTGCAAATGGTCGCGCGCCCATTCCAACGGAACCGTGTGGTCAAGTCCGACCGCATCGATGCCGGTTTCTTTGACATAACGTTCATACAATTGTCCGGCGCCCCGGGGAAATCCAATGATGGGGGTGTCGGGATGAACTGATTTTACATTTTCAACAATTTTAGCCATAGGCTCAATGGCCCACTTGATGAATTGATTTTCACTTAACACACCCGCCCAACTGTCAAAAACTTGCAAAGCTTCGGCGCCGCGATTGACCTGTTCGATTAAATATTTCGATGTATTGTCCACCAACATGTCGATCAAGGTTTGAAAAAACTCAGGATCTTGATACGCAATCGAACGAATTTCTTCATAGGTTTTAGACCCCTTTCCTTCCACCATGTAGGTCGCAACCGTCCAAGGTGCTCCGGAAAATCCGATCAAAGCCGTTGAGTCCGGAATTTCCGAAGACAATCTGTTAACCGTTTGAAAAACCGGGTCAAGGTGGCTCATAAAATTTTCGGTGCTGAGCGTGCTTTCCAATTCGGCCATATTTTTGATGGGCTCGAGTTGGGGTCCTTTGCCAGATACAAATTCAACCTTTTGCCCCAGGGCGTCGGGAACCACCAAGATATCGGAAAATAAGATTGCCGCATCAAAATCGTAACGGCGCAAAGGCTGTAAGGTGGCCTCCACCGCCAAACCTGGAGAATAGCAAAAATGTAGGAAATTCTTGGATGTGGCACGCACCTTCAAATATTCAGGAAGATAGCGACCGGCTTGGCGCATCAACCAAATTGGAGGGGTCGTTTGCGGTTCGCCCTTTAAGGCTTTGAGAAAGGTTTTGCTCACGTTTTTTCGATCCTGATTTCCAAAGAGTTATTCACCGATTTCGTCCTATAACAAACAATATTTTATTATAAAGTTAAAGGGTTGTTGTTGTTGTTGTAAGGTGGATAACGGGGATTATTTTTTGTACCGCAGTTGTTCCGTCTTCATACACAGGTTGTCTTAACCTTTTAACAAGCTGTTGAAATCTCCTTGATCAATGGAATTTAAGTCTTATTTGTGAAGGGCTTATAAAATTGGAAGTGCTTGTGGAAACTGGGGAGCCTTTTAAATAATAATTCTTTTTGTCACCTTTTCCGTCCCTGTGCAGAATGTTGTACACTGGGGGCTAGCAATCTCATAACTAGCCTCTTATCCAGAGGGTAAGTTAGCTTTTTAGAAGTTATTCTTTTTATTCACATTTTATACCGTTCCTTTGAGCGGGCAAAATAGACCAAAAAATAGGTTTTAAATGACGTCAATTGTACTGCATAAAATTTCGGATGCCACCGGGCATACATTGGATATCGTATCCCGAGCCTGCATGGCTCAATTCGCCGACGTCAACGTTACCGAAAAACGTTGGACCATGGTTCACAGCCATGATTTGGTGGCGAAAGTCCTTGAAGGCATTAAGAAAGCTCCCGGTTTTGTGATTTTTACAGTTGTCGATGATGAACTCAGTGAACAGCTGATTTTAGGCTGCAAAAAACTTAAGGTGCCGTGCATTGATTTGTTAAATCCTGTTTTGTCTCAAATGGGCAATTATTTAGGGCTGGTGCGGGATTCTAGGCCTGGGTCCCAACACGTTATGGATGGGGATTATTATGCAAAAATTGATGCTTTGCATTATGTTCTTGCCCATGATGAAGGCCAATCTTTAGGCGATATTGACGATGCTGATATTGTTTTGGTGGGCGTTTCTCGGACCACCAAAACCCCCACCAGTATATTTTTGGCCAATCGCGGTTTTAAAACGGCCAACGTGCCGTATGTGCCTGGCATGGAATTGCCCCAAGAAGTCTTAACAGCCAAACGCCCCTTAATCATAGGCGTCACCAAAGACCCGCAACGTTTGGTGCACATCCGCCTGCAACGGATCGAATTACAAGGTCTTTTGGAAGAAACGGATTATACGGATATAGAAGCCGTCACCGCCGAAATCATTGAGGCTCGTGAGGTTTGTGAACGTCAAGAGTGGCCGATTTTGGACGTGACAAAAAAATCCGTCGAAGAAACCGCCGATACCATTATTCAAATGCTCAATACGCGTTTAGACGGAGTTGTTTAAGTATGGTTGACGCAAAAAAATTGCAAACGCCCTTGCGGGCGGGTGTTATGGGTTGGCCCGTGGATCATTCGTTGTCCCCCAAGGTACATGGATTTTGGTTGCGGCAATTTGGCCTCGCGGGGGACTACATACGTATTCCCGTAAAGCCGCAAGATTTCTGTGACCGCCTAAAAAATTTGAAAAAAGATGGTTTCATAGGGGGGAATGTAACCGTTCCCCACAAACAAACGGCTTTGGCCCAAGTTGATGAAGCCGACCCTCTTGCCCAACGCATTGGCGCCGTGAATACGATTATTGTACGCGAAGACGGCACATTATATGGTTTAAATACCGATGGCTTTGGATTTTTAGAAAATTTATACCAAGGTCATGCAACGTTTAAGGCCAAGACCGGCCCGGCGGTCATTTTGGGTGCGGGCGGTGCTGCGCGGGCGGTGATCGTTGCCTTGCTTGAAGCCGGCGCCCCTGAGATCCGTTTGTTAAATCGCACCAAGGCGCGCGCAAATCAATTGGCAGAAGAATTTTCCGGCCTGGGATCAGGTAAAATTATCGTTGGAGAATGGGACAATCGTAGCGATTATCTAAACGACGCGAATTTGCTCGTAAACACCACCACCCTGGGCATGAAGGGTCAACAGCCGTTAACGATAGATTTAGAAGTGTTGCCCAAAACTGCCCTCGTCAACGATATTGTCTATGTGCCGTTGGAAACCGATTTATTAGCCCGCGCCCGGGCGCGAGGAAACCCAGTGGTGGATGGTTTGGGGATGTTGTTGCATCAAGCCCGTCCCGGCTTTGAGGCATGGTTTGGACGGATGCCAGACGTATCGGATGCGCTGCGCGCGTTTGTCTTGTCTGAGCAAAGTTAATGTACGTTTTAGGCCTGACCGGGTCCATCACCATGGGAAAAAGCTGGGGCGTTCAATGTTTTCGTCATCTCAATATTCCGGTTCATGATTCCGATGCTTGTGTTCATGCGTTGTTGGGACCGGGGGGCGCGGCGGTCCAAGATATATTGGATGTTTTCCCCGGTGTTGAAAATGATATCGGCGGCATAAACCGCTCAAAACTATCGGATAGCGTTTTTGCCCATGAGGCCGAACTGGCCTTGTTGGAACACATCCTTCACCCCCGGGTTCATGCGGCTCAACATCAGTTTCTCGCCAAACATGCGCGGTTACAAACCAAAGTCGTGGTTTTGGATATCCCGTTATTATTCGAAACACGCGCTCAAAGTCGGGTTGATGGCATTCTGGTGATGTCGGCTCCGGTGGATTTGCAATATTGTCGTGCTCTGGCTCGCCCCCATATGACTTTAGACAAATTACATGCCATTATGGCCCGTCAAATGCCCGATGCTTTAAAATGTTTTGGCGCTGATTTTGTGGTGCAAACGGGTCTGAGCCGTGGCAAAAGTCTGCGCAAAATTAAAGATATTTTAGGCCAACTTAAAACAAAACAGGGTAAAGTCTGGCAACCCAATTGGTCAAAAGGCAAATATTGATGCGCGAAATTTCTTTAGATACGGAAACCACAGGCCTAAATCCCAAAGGGGGCGATCGTGTGGTCGAAATTGGGTGTGTGGAAATGATCAACCAAATTGCGACAGAAAACGTTTTTCACGTTTATATTAATCCCGAACGTGATATGCCCGCAGGTGCCTTTAAGATCCACGGTCTGTCCGAAGAATTTCTACGTGGCCACGATGTTTTTGCCAAAATTGCCGATGATTTTTTGGCCTTCATCGGGGATGATCCGTTGGTTATTCATAACGCCCAGTTTGATATAGGCTTTTTAAATGCTGAATTAAAACGCTTGGGGCAAACGCCATTGGCAATGTCGCGAACCATCGACACGGTGCCCATGGCGCGTAAAAAGTTTCCCGGTGCCCAAGCCAACCTCGATGCTCTTTGTCGTCGGTTCGGAATTGATAATTCAAATCGTGAATTACATGGTGCCCTTTTGGACGCCGAATTGTTGGCCGAGGTTTATCTTGAACTTAACGGTGGGCGGCAAACAGGTTTGGGTTTGGGAGAAGACGACCCACAAGACCTATGTGCCGATGAACCCCAAGCAAAAGAAGGCCTTAAAGGTAAGATCAAACGAGAAACCCGCACGTTTCATCCCTCAGCAGAAGAATGTGAACGTCACGAGACATTTCTAAAAGCGCTCAGTGATCCGATTTGGCACGCTTAAATAAAAAAGCGCCCCCGATGTGGGGACGCTTTTAAAATCGGAACACCATTGGTTCTTTTAGTTGATGGTTTCGTCGCCTTTGGTTTCGCCAGCTTCTTTTTGTTGCATATTGGCCTGATACATCCCTGCGAAATCAATAGGTTGCAAGAACAAAGGCACAAACCCGCCATCGCGGGTTGCGTCTGAAACCAGATTGCGTGCATAGGGAAACAAAAGCCGCGGACATTCGATCAACAACACGGCACTTAAATGTTCTGCGGGAACGTTCAACGTAAAGACGCCGGCGTATTGCAATTCCAAAATGAAGCCAACTTTGCCGTCGACTTTTAATTCAGCTTTGATGTCTAAAACAACTTCATATAAATTCAGATTTTCATCGCCTTCAAGCTTTGAAGCATTGACATCAACGTTCACGCTTACATCGGGTTGAGCATTTTGCAAATCTGATAAAATCCCAGGAGAATTAGGGGATTCGAAAGATAAATCTTTAATGTATTGGCCATTAATGATGAGGGGTTGTTGGGGTTGTTCTTGTTGAGGTTGTTCTGGAGCTGATTCAGTCTTTTTGGTCATAAAGCAATCCTTTTAAGAAAATATAGTCATTTCGCTATCATGAAAATTAGATTTAGTCCAACGTGTTGTCATCTTTAGACAAAGATTTCCCAGATTTCTCACCTTTATCTGGCTTATCGGGGGTTATATCTTGCCAATCCCCGTCGATGACGTCATCAGGTGATGGAGACGGCGGATTTTTGGTTGGGCCCGAAAAATCAGTGTGGCTTTGTTGAAATTGAACACGCTTGGTTAAATACTTTCGCAACTGGTCGCGCAGGGGCGGCACAAATAATAAAAATCCAATGCTGTCGGTGAAAAAACCCGGCGTTAAGAGTAAGGCCCCTGCGGCCAAAAGACAAAACCCATCGAACACGGGCGCCAAGGGCAGTTCCCCGGCATTGAGACTATTCTGCAATCGATTAAGGGCGTTTAGCCCTTGAAGTCTCAACAAAGTTGTGCCCGCAATGGCTGTAATAATGACAACGGAAATGGTGGGCCACATGCCCATAATTTCACCCACCTGAATAAACAGGCCGATTTCGATAAGGGGTATTGCGATAAACGCAATGAGAATGATCAATCCCATAATAATCCTTATGCCTTGCCCTGAGTGCAGCTTAGGCCTATCTAATACCAAGAAGGATGCATCCTGACCACTGTCAAACTGAAAATAACGGACCTAAAAATGCAAATTTTCGACATTATTCTTATGGCCTTGATTGTAATTTTCCTCGTTTTGCGCTTGCGCGGGGCTTTGGGCCGTCGAGATGGATTTGATGGCAATAACGAAAAAAATTCTCAAAATCGCAGCCAAAATGAACGGTCTCGTTCTGCTGAAGACGACAATGTAATTGCCTTACCCGGCGCCCGCACCCCTGATGGCGAAAAAGATCAAGTTGAAAACGAAGCCGACGCGGACGCGGAACAATACGAAGGCCCATTGGCGGATGGCATCAAAGCCATTCAAAAAGCCGACGCCGAATTTCGCTCCAAGGATTTCCTGGACGGAGCTAATTGCGCTTTTGAAATGATTTTGAACGCCTATGCGGCGGGTGATGTGAAAACCCTTAAGCCGTTGTTGAGTGCCGAAGTGTATAGCGGCTTTGCCGGAGCCATCGCAGATCGCGAAACGCGGGGTCAAACGTTGCAAGAAACCTTGGTCGGGATCGGCAAAACGGAATTGGTTGAAGCCGATATGGACGGACGCGATGCTCAAGTCACCGTAAAATTTGTATCTGAACAAATCAGCGCCTTGATCGACAGCGAAGGTAAAGTTATCGAAGGGGATCCAACCAAGGTGATCAGCGCCACTGATTTTTGGACCTTCGCGCGGTCGACAAAATCACGCAATCCAAACTGGATTTTGGTTGGTACTGGCGCTTTGTCATAGGGGCTTAAGGATGCGCCGCGCGTTTTTTCCTCTTTTAAGCTTGGCGGTGTTGCTTGCGGCGTGTGCCGAAACACCAAAACCTTCCCCGCCACGTGTCCTCAAACAGCCCCCCCAAGCGGTTCCTCAAGTTCCCGCCAAGGTGCAAATTCGGGCCCGAACCTTTTCCGCCCTGAACGGTTGGGCCGAAGATCGACACGGGGATGCCTTAAAGGCCTTTCAAAAATCCTGCGCAAAATTAATGACCCTGCCCAAAACCCGGCATTTGGCCGTCAATGATGCCGTGCCCAGCGGTACGGTGCAAGACTGGACCCAAGCATGCCGCGCCGCAAAGGGTTTGTCGGTGACCGATCATAGGGGCGCAAAGCATTTTTTCGAGCTGTGGTTTGTGCCCTATGAAGTCAAGGATCCCTCGGCTGGAAATGGTTTGTTTACGGGTTATTACGAACCCGAATTGAAAGGCTCATGGACGCGAGAGGGGCCATATCAAACACCGCTTTTGGCGCGCCCCGACGATTTGGTCAGCGTCAACATAGGGTCTTTTGATAAAAATCTGGGCGGAAACACCATTTGGGGCAGAGTCGTAAATGGACGTTTGCGCGCTTACCCCAATCGGTCCGCCATTGAACAAGGCCAACTGGGTTCATTGGGGCACCCCATCATGTGGGTGGATTCTCAAGTGGATGCCTTTTTTCTGCACATTCAAGGCTCGGGGCGGATCAAGCTCGCCAATGGCCAAGTTGCCCGCGTGGGCTTTGCGGGAAAAAATGGTCAGACCTATAAATCTGTGGGGCGCATTTTAATCAACAGCGGTGAAATTCCGGCCAACCGTTTAACCATGAACGCTATTCGCAATTGGGTGGACAGTCATCCTGTTGAAGGCTCGAAATTGCTGCAAAAAAATCCCAGCTATATCTTTTTTCGCATTCTCACCGGGGACGGACCCATTGGCGCCCAAGGCGTTTCTTTAACGGCGGGCCGATCCTTGGCCGTGGATCGGCGCTTTCTGCCGTTGGGGGCCCCTTTGTGGTTGGAAACGCGTGATCCGTTACGTAAAAATACGCCCTTCAACCATTTGATGGTGGCCCAAGATA
>JAESSV010000097.1 GCA_016763895.1 Magnetovibrio sp.
CCGAAGACCGCGTGATCAAGATGAGCTTCTTGCAACAAAAAATGCTGAGCGCCGCCTGGAAAGTCCTTAAACCCGGGGGGGTGTTGGTTTATTCCACCTGTACCTTTGGCCCGGAAGAAAATGAAGGCCCGGTGGCGCGGTTGTTGAAACATAACGAAGACGTTTTGATCGATGATATTGATTTGGACATTCCGGGGCGTGCACCGGGTCTGAAATCATGGAACGGGCAACGTTACCCCGATGATTTGGAAAAAGCCGTGCGCGTCAGCCCATCGCCCTTTTTAGAAGGCTTCTTCGTGTGCCGATTGAGGAAAAAACCGTGATTGGACTCGCAAAATGGATGGGCACAGGCTTTGGCATTGTCGGGGCCGTTCTTGTGGCTTTGAATCTGTCCTTTTCGGGCTGGGGCTTTGTTTTGTTTTTTGTGTCTTCTGTGTCTTGGACCATTGCGGGTGTGATGATGAAGGAAAATAGCCTAATCTTGTTGAACGGTGTTTTTACAATGATCAACATGCTGGGCATATACCGCTGGCTCATTGTGGGACAGGTATGACTGAAAACATAAAATGCCCCAAATGTGGAAAGACCTTCGTCTGCGATCCCGAAGGCGATTGCTGGTGCAAGTCTTATCCTCTTGTCAAAATCCCTGACGATATGAAAAGTGACCGATGCTTGTGTGAGTGTGTTTTGGATCAATTGACCAGCGATCCTGCGCCAAAATCTGAAAAATAAATATTTGATTTGCGCCGATCTCGGCTAAACTGTTGAGCATGATAAAAAGGCATTTTAAATGTTGAATGTAAAAATGATCTTGGGGACTGTTATGGGCACTTTGTTGGCGATTTCGCCAGTGAAAGCCTCAGCCCAAGCGGTTGAGTTGATCCCCTATCAAGCCGGATATGTCGTGAGCTTAAGCAGCAATAGTGACCGGTCGATGGTGTCTGCGGTGACCGGGAAAGTTGCCTTTGGCTTTGAAAAAATTTGCGGGGGATGGTTGTTTCAACAACGGGGCAACATGAGCAATCATTTGCCCGATGGCAATGTTGTCCCCCAAATTTTCCAATTTTCTTCCATTGAAAAATCAGGAGAATATCAGTTTTCCATCAAAACGGGCGGCACATCCAAAGACGTGATCTTGGGCCGCGCCGAAATGGGGGGCGTGGGCGAAAGTGGTCAGGTTGTGTTCAGCCGTCCCGAAAAAATGACTTTGAGTTTGCCCCCCAACACGCTTTTTCCTGCGGCCCATACCCGTTCAATGATCGAAGCGGCCCAAGCGGGAAAACGTCAATTTGAACGCCTTATTTTTGAAGGCACAGACACCAATTCGGCAAAGTTATTGGTGGCATTTGTGAGCCCGATGTCGGATGCGGGAAAAGCCGTCATAGCGAAAATGGGTGGAAAATTGAAAAGCCAAAAGGGCTGGCATTTTCAAATGGCTTATTTCGATCCGACCGATCAATCGGGAACCCCCGTGTATGAGGTCGGTGTTGACCAATTGGACAATGGCATTGCCTTGCGTTGGGAACTTGACTACGGCTCTCACGCGGTGGAAATGAAAATGGTCAAAGTCCAATCTTTAGTCGAGCCAGACTGTTCCGCTCAAAAATAGACTTTGACCTTTATCACGATCAATTCGAATCTTTTTTGTTCGCTTTTTTGCGGGCCGCTACGGTCATGTCGATCATGCTGGCCAATGATATTGCACCCGGCGCGATGTCATTGCCAAAGATAAATGCAGGCGTGCCTGAAATGCCCAAAGCCTTGGCTTGTTCAACCGTGGCATCAAAGGTTTTTTGTATTATGGGGTCGTCCATTTGATCTTTGAGCGCATCGATATCAACGCCTGAATTTTTGGCCAAATCCATGACCTTGCCTTTTCCAAGACCACCTCGGTTGAGCATCATTGCGGTGTGAAAGGCATGGTATTTATCAGACTGGTGTAACCAAACGGCTTGAGCCGCCCGGGATGCATATACGGATTGAGGGCCCAAAATTGGGAATTCCTTCATGACGTAACGAATGTTTCCATCGCTCTTGATCAGCTTTTGCACATCGGGGAAGACCTTTTTGCAATATCCACAGCGATAATCAAAAAATTCAACCACGGTCAAGTCGCCGTCCGGATTACCGATGACGGGGTCGTTTGGGTTGTTTTTTAAGCTGCTGGACATTGAGGTCAGGACATCACGTTTTTTCGCGTTCGCTTCGGCTTGGCGAATGCTTTGATATTTGTTGATGGCCTCAATCACGATTTTGGGATTGTTCAAAATGTAGTCCCGAACAATCGTTTCAATTTGTTCTTTGGGCAAGGCATCCGTCGCCGTTGTTTCTTGAGAACAGGCGGCCAAGGGAAGTGTTAAAACCACGGCAGTTGTAGCCAAAAAGGACTTAATCGAGGACATGCGTTTCTTTCCTAGGAAATTTGTTAAGCGTTAAAGTTGTTTTTAAGGGTAAATAAAGGCCTTAATGTGACAGTTCTACGCCAGATATGCGACCCCGTACAGCGGGCATTCTTGGCGCCGCTGCCATGCCAATAAAGGTGATGCGCACGGGACGCCGTTTATCGTTTGGCCATGCCTTTTTATAAAGCTCTGAAAGGTCCACTGTATCGCGCCACCACTTGCGGGTGTTTTCACGGCCCCCGCGCACCGTATAAACGGCGGCTTCCCGGGGCCGCCCCGGGGGCGGAACCGAAAGATTTCCGCGTCTAAGTGCGGTATCTCCCCAAACCAAGGCGAGGGCTCGGTCATGGTCTGGCAAGCCATTCTTTTGGCCTTTGTTGGATGTGCCTTGGGGGGCACCGCCTTGAAATCCAATCACCATGCGCACGGGGTGTATGCCCGGACCATGATCTGATAAATTCCAAGACCAGCTTAAATACGGGGTCGCCATCAACATGGCACTTACGCGCCGAACGGCAATGCTTTTGGTCGGACCTGAACGAATTTCCAAAGCAGGAACACCGTTCCGCCTGACGCTGGATAAGGGGGAAAAGATGCTTTTTGCGGTGGTGTTTTCATCACCCGTGGCAATCATCCAGTCTTTGGGGGGGGATTTAAGATCAAAGCTTAAGCCATTGCTCATAATGGAAAGACGGCCTTCTGGGCCGGGTCCTGAACCGAAGTTTAAGCCTTTAACCGAAACGCGATTGCGCTGTGTTTGAAGGCTTGAACAAGCCGCCAAAGAAATGGCAACGGCAATGGCGAACATCAGGCGGATCATTTTGCTGCCGCCGCTTTTGATTCGCGAAGAGCTTTAATACTGAGGAGGATATCTTCGGCTTGAAGGTATGAACTTGTTCCTTTGTCGAGTGTTTTTAACGCCCGCTTGGCCAAGTATTCGGCGTTGGGAAATTGTCCCATGTACAATTCTGCTTCGGCCAGAGCCAACGAGCTGAGGCCCATATCGCCCCTGCGGCCATAAGCGATTCCCAATTGCCGCCATGAAAAACTTGAATTGAGGCCCAATCGAATGGCCTTACGAAAATGTTCAATTGCGGAGCTCAGCAGTTTGGGGTCGTTCATTTCCAATTCGACTCGCGCCAATTCAATCAAAATAAGCTTTTCTTGGGGCAAAATTTGATAAGCCTTTTGATAGGCCACAAGGGCTTGTGAACTGCGCCCATGTTCAAACAACATTTGTCCTTTAAGCTCGTTAAGGTATGGGTCGTTCGGGCTTTCTTGCATCAATTCTGCGACAAGTTTTAAAGCAAGGTCGAGTTCGGCGTTGCGATAATGTGCTATGGCTCGCCCATATCGGGCCGCAAAGCTTTGATCGCTTTCAGGATAGCGTTTAAGCACCTTGCTTAAGGGCTCGAGATACCCAAACAGCTTCGCCACCATGCGGTCAAACAAAAGCCGTTCGTGCAGGGGAGAAACCTTGTCAGAATTGGGTGATTTTTGGATAAAGTCTTGCAGCGTTGCAATCCGGGTATGGCTCATGGGGTGCGTTTGGACATAGGGGTCTTGCAAACGGGGAGACAAGACGCTTTGATTTTCCAGCGTGCCCAAAAAATCGGCCAAACCCTTTGCGGATCGTCCTGTTGCGTCTAACAAGCGCATGGCGGCCTGGTCGGCTGAGGATTCTTGGGTGCGCGAATATTTCATAAACTTGCGTCGGCTGGCCGCAGAACTGCCCATAATAAGAGCCTGGGCCGCGCGGGGGTCTCGTGTGCCCGCAGCAGCAATGGCGCCCAAAACGGTGCCGATCATTTGAATGGTACTGGCGTCTTCCATCGCGGCGCGGGTGCGGGTAAGGTGTCCCCCTTCGATGTGGCCTGTTTCATGGGCGATGACGCCAATTAAGGCGTCCGGCCCGCTGCTTGTGGTAATAAGGCCTGTATTTAAGAATATGTTGCGGCCACCGGCAACAAAGGCGTTAAGGGCTTTATCTTTGACGAAGCGAATGGAAATATCGCCCGGGTTCATGCCGGCAGCTCTGAAAATTGGATCCGCAAAAGAACGAATGGTAGCTTCTGCCTCTGCATCTCTGATAAAAGTACGTTTGGCTTGGGCCAAGGCATCTTGCGGAGAAAAGCTGGTGATAAGCACAAAAACAGATATAACAATACACAAGACCCGCGCCGAAACGTGCGCAACGTCAGTATAAAAAGAGGGGGCCGGAGTGATTAACCGCTTCAACACATCAAAAACCATTTCAAAAATTATACCTGAAGGTAGTGCGCGCTCGCGAAAACGTCAATTGAGAGGCATCGCAACAACGATTATTTTTGCACTCGCCACTCTTGGCTGTTCAAGCAATCCGACAATCCCGGAAGGCACAATCGGCTATGTTGGGGGCTTTTTAGGCGGCGTTGTCGCAGATGAGCCCAGGGCTTCACTGATCGGAAATGAAATTTTATCCAGAGGTGGATCCGCAGCAGATGCCGTATCGGCCATGTATTTTGTGCTCAGCGTGACCATGCCGTCGCGGGCGGGAATCGGCGGCGGAGGCATGTGTGTGGCGTTTGATGTGAAAACGGGCAAAACAGAAGCCCTCGATTTTACCGCCATCGCTCCAACACATGTGCCGCCCAGTTCAGACCGACCTTCAGCCGTGCCGGGCAACCCGCGCGGGTTTTTTGCGCTTCAGGCCCGTCATGGGAATTTGATGTGGCGTGAAATTATCGCCCCGGCGGAACAGCTGGCGCGTTTTGGCTTTGTGACGTCAAGGGCTTTTGCCCGAGATTTAAAAAGCATCGGCCCGGCTGTGTTGGCTGATCCGGGTGCACGAGCCATGTTTGCCGGAAAGTCAGGGCGCCAAGTGGCGCTTGAAGGGGAAACCTTGAAGCATTTTGATTTATCGACCACATTGTCGTCTTTCCGGGCGCGTGGCGTTGGACCTTTTTACGCAGGGTCATTCGCCCGAATTTTTGTTGATGCCGTCAACCAAGCCGGTGGGTCTTTAGCCATCGAAGATATGCGCGGCTTTATTCCAAAATGGCGTGATACCGTGCGGGTCGAGGTCGGCAATGAAGTGGCCCATTTTGCCCCCCCTCCGGCTGCGGCTTCAACCGTTGCTGCGGTGATGTTGGCGATGTTGGAAGAAGACGGAAGCTATGACAGCGGCGATGCGGGCGAACGGGCTCATTTGATCGCCGAGACTGGGTTGCGCGCTTTTGCCGACCGGTCTTCGTGGTTGGATGTAAACGGTCACAGCACCCGCAGCTCGAAAGATATCGTTGCCCCATCCCAAATTGAACATGTGATGAAGGGGATGCGACGGGATCAACGCACGCCTTTATCGGCGCTACAGCCAAAACCTCAAAACCGTCGGGAAAGCCCGTCTTCTACAGGGTTCTCAGCCGTTGATGCGCTGGGCAATGCGGTCAGTTGTACGGTGACCATGAATGCGGCCTTTGGCACCGGGCGCGTGGCCCAGGGCACGGGGGTGTTGTTGGCATCTGTGCCAAATATAAATGGTCGTGGCCCCATTGGCTTGGCCCCGATGCTGTTGGTGAATGAGAATTCAAAAGAATTTCGGCTGGCGGCCACAGCGTCCGGGGGCGTTGCGGCCCCTTCGGCCTTGATCAGTGTGGTGGCGAATGTGGTGTATGGGGAACAAAATATCAAGGCTGCCGTGGCCCAGCCGCGCGTGCATTTAAGCGGCAATCCAAACGTAACATATGTGGAACAAAGTGTTGACCTTAAGACCTTGAATGCTTTGGCCAAGGCCGGGCACCACACCCAGACAACGCCCGTGATCGGGCTTGTTAATGCTTTGTCTTGCCCGGATGGTTTGCCAACGGTGCCCGACACCTGCCAAATGGCATCCGATCCCCGGGGCGTAGGTCTTGCCTCTGGAACCATGAATTAATAGGGTTGGGTGAGGACCAGGTTATGACGTTAAAAGCCTCCAAACGAAGTGCAATCGAGCCGTTCATTGTCATGGACGTGATGCGCGCAGCCGCCTTGTGTGAAGCGCAAGGCCAACACGTTTTACATATGGAAGTCGGTCAACCGTCAACACCAGCCCCGGGCTTGGTTTTGGACGCGGCCCGCACAGCTTTGGACAAAGAGCTGTTGGGCTATACCGATGCCTTTGGCGTGCCTCACTTGAAAGACGCCATTGCTCAACATTACCAAAACACCTACGGCTTAGATATTGACCCCGCCCAAATTGCCGTAACCACGGGCTCTAGCGGCGGTTTTGTGCTGGCTTTTTTAAGTGCCTTTGATGCCGGAGACCGGGTGGCTTTGGTGAGCCCGGGCTATCCGGCTTACCGCAACATTTTAAAAGCCTTAGACATTGAAGTCGTGAATATAGACGTTGGCCCAGACACCATTTATCAACCCACAATCGAACTGTTGGCCCAAGTGCAAGGCAATCTGGACGGCTTGATCATTGCCAGCCCATCCAACCCAACGGGCACAATGATTGACCGGGCGGGGCTAAAAGCCTTGGCCGGGTATTGCCA
>JAESSV010000098.1 GCA_016763895.1 Magnetovibrio sp.
ACGACGTCCGCCGCCTTGTTTAGGAGGGGGTAAGTCGGGAAGCGCCACGGCTTCACCATGGAACGGATGATCTGAGTTGACCGGGATATCATCACGTATGGTTTTTTGAATACTGCGCAGGTAATCGCGTTCTTCAGGATCACAAAACGCAATGGCTTGGCCGCTTTCACCACCCCGGGCCGTGCGCCCAATACGGTGCACATAGTTTTCCGCTTCGTTCGGCAAATCAAAGTTGATAACGTGGGTAACGCCTTCAACGTCAATGCCGCGGGCGGCAATATCGGTGGCCACAAGGGCACGAATTTTACCAGACTTGAATTCTTTTAGGGTGCGTTGACGAACATTTTGGGACTTGTTGCCGTGAATGGCTCCGGCCCCGACACCGTCGAGTTGCAATTGTTTGGTAACTTTATCGGCGCCATGTTTGGTGCGGGTAAAGATCAGCACGCGTTTGATGGCTTCGTCGACCAAAATGTGCTTCAACAAAGCTCGTTTGCGGGCCTTGGGCACATGCATCAAAGTTTGTTTAATGCGTTCTTGGGTGGTCGCTTGCGGAGCAACTTCGACCCGAACCGGATTATCCATCAGGCTTTCGGCCAATTTTGAAATGGCCGGGGGCATGGTTGCGGAAAACAACACCACATGGCGTTTTTCGGGCAATTGGGCCGAAATTTTACGCACATCATTGATAAAGCCCATGTCCAACATGCGATCGGCTTCGTCCAAAACAAAGGTTTCAACCTTGTCTAGGCGGACCTTATTTTGGTTCATCAAATCCATCAAACGTCCGGGAGTCGCGACCAAAATTTGCACACCATCGTTAAGGGCTTTGGCCTGGCGCGGCACGGGAACGCCGCCAAACACCACGGTGCATTTAATATTAAGGTGGCACGCATAGGCGCGCACGCTTTCGCCAATTTGAATGGCAAGCTCACGGGTTGGAGCCAAAATCAAGGCTCTTGGTGTTTTGCGCGCCGCCAAAATGTTGGCTTCGCTCATGCGGTGCAAGATGGGCAAGACAAAAGCAGCGGTTTTTCCGGTGCCGGTTTGAGCCACGCCCAATAAGTCTCGGCCTTTGAGCAGAACGGGGATGGATTGCGCCTGGATGGGGGTCGGCTTTTCATAGCCTTCTTTTTCGACAGCACGCATAATGGGCTCGATCAGACCGAGTCCTTTAAAATTAGTCATGTATTTCTCTTTTCTGTACTTCGGTATTCTTTGCTAAATCGCAAATCCTACACTTTTGGATCTGCACAGGTGCGGTCACAGTTGTGGACGCGGCACCCGCACGTCCTATTTTAGCCCAAAACGGCGCGCCTCCGTTAAAGGAGGCTCGCTTTGGGTAACGCTCACAATGTTGAAAGTGTAACGTGGCGCTTTCTTACGCTGCTTTTTCATATTCCGCAAGGGAATATAAATACACGTCTATGGTTTGGCCCTTACCAAATCTGTGAAGTGCTTCGTTTTGCATTTGGAAATAAGTGCGTAAATTTCTTGAGATTAAAAGCGTTAATGTCCGCATTGGGCTCGCCAAACAAAAAACCCTGAGCATAGTCGATGCCGCATTTGCGCACAAAATCGAGGCCATTTTTATCGTCCACCATTTCACCAATGGTTTCAATGCCCAGATTTTTACACAACGTCGCCATGGATTCCAAAAGCGCCTTACCGCGCACGGCCTTTTGCGCGTCTTTGACCACGGGACCGTCGAGCTTTACCACATCGACCTCTAAACTCATCAAATAGCCAAAGCTTGCGGCTCCGGCTCCAAAATCGTCCAGGCACACGTGATAGCCTTCGGACCGCAGGCTTTGGATAAAGTTATTGGCTTGTTCCAGATCGTCCATTTTTGCTGATTCCGTAATTTCAAACATCAGCTTGCCCTTGGCCCATTGGTTTTGTTTGATGATCCGGTGAAGGTTGGATACATACATTTCATTGGCAACGGATTGGCCCGAAATGTTGACCGCAATGGCCGTTTTCGCATTGCGGGGAAGGGTGTCGAGAAATTCCAGACCTTTTTCCACGACGGTGAGATCAAATTCTGGAATCAAGCCCATTTCTTCGGCCATGGTGATGATTTCAAACGGAGATACGCCCGGTTGAAAGCGGGTTAAGGCTTCGTAATGGTGCACCTCACCCGTGGAAACGTTGATGATGGGGTGATACACAAGGCTGAAGCTTTTGTTGGCCACAATGTTTTTAAACGTAGCAACCTTGTTCGCCGCATCTTTCACCATGCCAGAGATGTTTGACGACAAGTTTGAAAGATTAAACTTGCCATTTCCATGATCTTTGAACTGGTTGATGGCATACACCAATCCATTGGCAAGATCGGCTTCGGATACGTTATTCGCGTCCACTTCCATGGTCGCAGATTCAACCTTGACCACTTCGTGTTTGGGATCGAGCTCAAGCGCAACTTCGGCCAATTGATCTTCAAGTCCGCTCATATCCAAATCGGCGGCGTGAACCAAACCAAACTTGCCTTCTTCGATTTGAGCCGCGCTGTCGCCATCCACCGAATTGGCCCGCAAATACAAACCCAAGGCTTTGCTCAGTTCTTCTTGTTCTTCTTCACTCATGCGGCCTTTGATGGTTTCCAGCCCCGGCATGTTGATAAAGGTCAGGTGATTGTCATCATCACCCGCTTTAATTTTGCCGCCCAACACATCGGCGAATGAATCCGCATCAAACAGTTTGCTGCCGCCTTCGCGAACATGCCCACCGGCAACCAAACCCGCACCTGCATTTCGGTTCACCCGCATGGCCAAGAAATAACTGTCTTTTAAATCTTCCAAGAAATATCCGGCAAAGCCGATGGCAAGTCCTGCATTGCTTTGGCCACGAAAGCGAATGTCGACGTCTTCGATACGGCCATGACGTTTGGCAACCCCCAGCAAACTGCGCATTAAGGATTGATCTTTTTCCATGACCAGATCGAGAATTTTTGTGCCTTTGAGTTCTTTGGGAGTCTTGCCCACCAAACCTTTCCATGGCCCACCCGCGAAGGTGATGGTTTCATGGACATCAAGTTCCAACAAAAAATCGGCCCAGCAAAAGGCCAAAGCAACGAAACGATCTCGTTCAGCTTTTAAATCTGGAGCAACGCGTGCGGCTGGTGCTGGCGTTGTTGTTGTCTTTGGCGTTGTCTTTGGCGTTGTTGTTGTTTGTGCTGATGGTTGGTTCATGCGCTTATAAATCCCTCTATAGGGGCCGTATTCATTAAAGTGATGCCGTGCGTTAACAAACACGAACCCTTATATGAATCTACCATATGCCAAGGCCATTCCACACTTTAAATTTGACAGGTTCGTCCCCATGTTCATCGTATAATACAGATGAACATGGTTTGCCCAGCTTCAATGAACGTATGAGGTGTGAGAATGTTTAAATTCGAGTCAATAGAACCCAAGAAATCCGTGTAATTTCAATGGCGATCCTGAGTCGTTAAAAGACTCATATCCTTTGAATTCATTGCATATTTGTAAAACAGCATCGAGCGGGTAAAGCATGATAAAAAAACAAAAAACGCCTCCGTTTAACCGTTTAATCGGAATGCTCAACAATGATGATACTGAAGGCGCCATCAAGATGTGGAGGTCTTTTTGTGCCGTTGATGGCACATGCTCACGGGGGTTTGACAACCAGTCACAACCCAACCTGTATTGTGCCAATATGCTTCATGCCAGTTTGTTGGGCAAAGCCCTGGGCCGATATGATAAGGAAGGCGTAACGTATCATACCTTGGCCCAAAAACTTGCCGTATGGATTTCTGAACAAGAACAAGCGTGATCTACAGCCTATCTAGGCTCAGGAAAAACATATCTCGTCGAAAAGCTTGCCAAATCCGGCAAAGCCCGCCATCTATAAGCGGTGATGAAAACAATTCCAGCCACCCCACCCGCGTTGCTCGACATGGACACTTGGGTCTTTGATTTAGACAACACCCTTTATTGCGGCAGCCATCGATTGTTTGATCAGATCGATCTGCGCATGACAAAATATTTGGCCAAGTCCCTAGATATAGGGCTTGATCAGGCGCACAGCGTTCAAAAATCCTATTTTCGAGACTATGGCACCACCTTGCGCGGGATGATGATCAATCACAATATGGACCCCAAACCTTATTTGGATTTTGTCCACGATGTTGATCTTTCTTCTATTCCCGCAGCTCCGGATTTACAGGCCGCCTTAACAAGACTTCCCGGACGCAAGGTCATTTTCACCAACGCCGACTTGGCTCACGCCGAACGGGTTTTAAAGAAGTTGGGCATCACGGATCATTTTGATGCCATTTTCGACATTCACGATGCGGGGTTTCTGCCCAAGCCGGAACCGGACGTTTATGATTTGCTGGTCAAGCGCCTGAAATTCGATCCAACGCGCGCGGTGATGGTCGAAGACATCGCCCGAAATCTTGAACCCGCTGCCCGTCTTGGCATGGCGACGGTATGGGTCAAGGCCATGACCGAATGCGCGATCTGTAAAGAAGAGCCCAACGGTGACCATGTGGACTTTGTCACCGACGATTTGGTGACGTGGCTGGCTGCGCTGTAGACTGGACAGTCGCGGTCACACACCGTATGTTCACGGTGAATTTATGTCCTTTTTATTTTTCAGAAATCGAGCACAAACCTATGAGCTATACAGATCTTGAAAACATCATCAATGCCGCCTGGGGTGATCGCGACAACGTTAATCTGGAAACCCAAGGTGCGGTTCGCGAAGCCGTCGAAGAGTGCACAGAACTTTTGGATTCTGGCAAAGCGCGGGTCGCGGAACGTTTGGGCGTGGGCGATTGGAAAGTCAACCAATGGCTCAAGAAATCTGTGTTGTTATCCTTTCGTTTGAATGACATGGGCTTGATCGAAGGCGGTCCCGGTGGTTCCAACTGGTTTGACAAAGTTCCGTCAAAATTCAAAGGCTGGGACGATGCTCGTTTTCGGGAATCGGGCATTCGAGCCGTTCCCAACTGTGTCGCTCGTCGCGGCGCTTACATCGCCTCAAACGTTGTGTTGATGCCAAGCTTTGTAAATCTGGGCGCTTATGTGGACACCGGCACCATGGTTGACGGTTGGTCGACCGTTGGCTCATGCGCGCAAATCGGCAAAAATGTTCACATTTCTGGCGGTGCGGGAATTGGCGGCGTGTTGGAACCCTTGCAAGCTGGGCCCACCATCATCGAAGACAATTGCTTCATCGGTGCGCGCGCCGAAGTGGCCGAAGGCGTCATTGTTGAAGAAGGTTCGGTGTTGGGCATGGGCGTGTTTATTTCCGCGTCGACCAAAATTGTGGATCGCGCCACGGGTGAAATTTATTATGGCCGCGTGCCGGCGTATTCCGTCGTTGTATCGGGGTCTATGCCTTCGCACCGCACCATGCCCAACAATGAACCCGCGCCAAACTTATATTGCGCCGTGATCGTGAAACGCGTTGACGAACGCACGCGCGCCAAAACCGGTATCAACGAATTGCTGCGCGAATAATGGCCCGCCTTGACCCCGTAGAGCTGACCCAGGCTCTCATCCGTTGTGCGTCTGTAACGCCCGTGGATGAAGGGGCTTTGGGTGTGTTGGAAGATGCCTTGAAACCGCTTGGGTTTACGTGTCACCGCTTGAAATATTCGGCGCCCGATACACCCGATGTGGACAACCTGTACGCCCGCATCGGCACAGGTGCGCCTAATCTTTGTTTCGCCGGACACACGGACGTTGTGCCCATAGGCGACGAAGCCGCGTGGACACACCCGCCGTTTGGTGCCGAAATTCATGACGGCATGATGTATGGGCGGGGCATGGTCGATATGAAAGCCGCCATCGCGTGCTTTATTACGGCTTCTGAAAAATACCTAGAAGAACAAGGCGATGCCTTCACCGGATCGATTTCTTACCTGATCACGGGCGACGAAGAAGGCCCCGCCATCAATGGCACGGTCAAGGTTCTTGATTGGATGAAGGCCAACGGCGAAGTCATGGATGCGTGCATCGTGGGCGAGCCCACCAACACGGCCGTTTTGGGCGAAACCATCAAGATTGGTCGTCGCGGCAGCTTGAATGGAAGCCTTGTTCAACACGGCACCCAAGGTCATGTGGCTTACCCGCAACACGCCGACAATCCCTTGCCCAAATTGATTAAGTTGCTGGATAAGTTGTCTTCAACGCCGTTGGATGCGGGCAATGATCATTTCCAGCCGTCCAATTTGGAAGTTGTCACCATCGATACCGGAAATCCCGCCACCAACATGATTCCAAGTTCGGGTCGCGCCGTGTTTAACATTCGCTTTAACGACACCTATTCCCCAGACACCATGACCCAATGGATCAAAGACAGGCTGGATGAAGTTGGTGATAATTTTGAATTGGACATCAACGTTTCCGGTGACTCGTTTTTGACTCCGCCGGGTTTATTGTCCGATGCCATGAGCGCCGCAATCACCAAGGTGACGGGGAAGGTTGCTGAGCTCAGCACTTCGGGCGGAACATCCGATGCGCGTTTTATCAAAAACCATTGTGCTGTGGCCGAATTTGGATTGATGAATATGACGGCTCACAAGGTTGATGAATGTGCCCAAGTGGATGATGTTCGGGCTCTTGCCGATATTTATTTAGAAATGATTCGCGGCTATTTCGCCAACGCTTAGAAAATCCGCAAACGTTTTGAATGGCCTTTGAGCTACATTTCGCCAAAGTCTTCATATATGCCACGTTCGCCATTTGCGTGGCAGGTGATGCAATTTGATCCCCGGCTATATTTTTTATCCGCGGACATCTTTTTATAATTTGCTTTCACAACGTGATGACGGATCCATTCCGGAGTTTCCGTAATGCGCAAGGGATCGACAACGCCTTTTTTCTTCCATGCCGCAAGACGCATTTTGGTGCGAATGCCCATTTTTCCATTTTTATCGGGCCTGTCCAACGCTCCGGCAACGTATACGCCTTCGATATGCTGTGAAGTGTCGGCATCCAAACTTGCATCTTCACCAAAGTGATCGCTCAGGCTGCCCATGATTTTTTTCCAGGCCGTTCTCGTTAACCGGCTGGGCGGGAAAACCATATGGCAATCCCCACATTCGGCACGGGTTACTTTATCTTGAACCGTAAAAGGCCGTTCCGCCGCATTTGCCGAGACAGCCCCCAAAACCATTAATCCTGCAATGGCGGCCAGGGTGGTGGCAGCCAGGGTGGTGGGTCGGCTCATTTTGATAAACATAAAATTTGCTCCTCGTTATTATATTTTTAAACGGGTTAAACTCTATAGGCCCAACCATGCGAAAAAGGCGCCAAGGCTAGCGATTGCCAACACAGCCGGAGACGTCACAGCGCCAATCACGGCCAAGCCAATGGCGGAAATACCCAACAGAACCTGACCCATAAACAACGCAATAATGCCAAAAATTACGCCCAAAGGGGCAAATAAAGGGGCAAAAGAAAAAATACTCAACAGCCCAAAAATCACCGCAAAAATACCCATCAAGGGCAGCCCACCGTCGCGCGGGGGCTGGTGCTGTGTGGGTTGGTCTGAAGTCGGCTCTCCGTCAACCTGGTGTTGAACGGGCTCAGACAGCGTTGTTTTCAAAGTCATCAAGTCTTTGTCATCGTTCATGGACCAATCATACCCTCAGGATTGGAATAATCACAAGTAAAACGATCGCGTCCTCTGAATACCTGAGGGTGCGCAAGCCATCTTTCAAGGCTTGTTTCTAACCTGTGATGACCGTCACTTCACAAAGGCCGGTCCCGGGTTATAAAGATCATGAACAATGGAAGAAAACTTCAGGGGTGGTTCTCAGGCTGGTTCACAGGCTGGTTCAAGGCAAAGGCCTTCAAAGGATCTCTCCCCAAGACACCCTCTTTCTCAAAGTCTCTCTCCGAGAGACATCCCGAAAAATCATCCGGTTTTCCCTGCCGGGTGATTTTTTGTGGGAAAATTCTAAATTAATGAAATTTCCGGGTCGCAGTAAATCTACGATTTTCGTAAAGTACACCGGATAATTGAGCTTGTCGGCATCAACAAACGCGAAATCGAATGTTCCCTTTTCCGTCTTGAGCAG
>JAESSV010000099.1 GCA_016763895.1 Magnetovibrio sp.
GTGCGTTTGCCGAACGAGACTCTCAACGGAACTTTTGCCGCCTTAGATGAAACGGGGGCTTTGGTGTTGCATTTGGACGGCAAACCCAATCGGATCATCACTGCGGGCGATGTCTTTTTACCGGATGTATCTCATGACATTTGAACCAACCCCAGTGACGTGCTACGGATCAAGTTATGCTATTGGCTATTGATTCTGGAAACACCAACATCGTCTTCGCGGTTTTTAGCGACGATGGTAAAGTCGTGCGCACGTGGCGATTAGATACCCACAGCAACGTGGACTTTGGTTTGTGGATGTTGGACCAAGGCCTTGTCGCGTCTGATATAACGGCCGCTATAATTGCCACCGTCGTGCCCCGTAACCTAGAACCACTTATCGAACTGTGTGAAGTCACCTTGGGGGTCGAGCCTTTGGTGGTGGGCCATGATGACGTGGATTTAGGGGTAGAGGTGTTGTTAGACACCCCCAGCGAGATCGGCGCAGATCGTTTGGTCAACGCCGTCGCCGCCGGAGAGCGTTATGGTGGCTCTTTGATCTGCGTGGATTTCGGAACCGCCACAACGTTCGATATATTGGACAAAAATAAAAATTATGCCGGCGGGGTCATAGCCCCCGGCATTAACCTGTCTTTAGAGGCGTTGCATGCTCATGCTGCGAAATTGCCGCGTGTGGAACCCAAACGCCCCGAACGCGTCATTGGCACCAGCACCATCAGCGCCATGCAGTCTGGCATCTATTGGGGCTATGTTTCTTTAATCGAAGGCATGGTTAAACGCATCAAAATTGAATTTGGATCCCCCATGACGGTGATTGCCACGGGGGGCTTAAGCCCGTTGTTTTCGCCAGCCATAGACGCCATAGAAACCATTGATACAGATTTGACTTTGCGGGGTCTCTTTCTCATTTACCAACGCAACCGGAGCACATGATGGCAAACAAGACGAACACGGGTGAAGAACTTCTTTTTTTACCATTAGGGGGAGCCGGCGAAATCGGCATGAACCTGAACCTGTATGGCTATGGAAAACCAGACAACCCTGATTGGATCATGCTGGATTTGGGCATTTCCTTTGGCGATAACAGCCAGCCGGGCGTTGATGTGGTGATGCCCGACCCACAATTTATTGAAGACCATAAAGATAAACTCAAAGGCATCGTGTTGACCCACGCCCACGAAGACCACTTGGGCGCCGTGCCTTATCTTTGGGATCGTTTTCAATGTCCGATTTATGCAACGCCGTTTACCGTATCGGTGTTGAAACGCAAGCTGGCCGAAGACAGCGCCTTTGACAATGTGCCGATTATTGAAATTCCGTTGAATGGAAAGTTCAATGTGGGGCCGTTCGAATTGGAACTTATCACGCTCACCCATTCCATTCCTGAACCCAATGGGGTGGTGTTGCGCACACCGCTTGGAACCGTCTTTCACACCGGCGATTGGAAGCTTGATCCAGACCCCGTGTTGGGCGCGGGTTATGACAAAGATGCGCTGCGCCAATTGGGCGAAGAAGGCGTGTTGGCCATGGTTTGTGATTCCACCAACATTTTCACCCAAGGGTCCAGCGGATCCGAGGGGGATATTTTAGATAATCTGCTTGACCTTATTAAAGACCGCAAGGGGCGCGTTATTATCACCTGTTTTGCGTCCAATGTGGCGCGTTTGCAAACCATATCCAAAGCCGCAAAAATGTGTGGCCGCGACATCGTTTTGGCGGGCAGGTCCTTTGGGCGCATGATTGCAAGTGCTAAAGAAAACGGATACTTAAAAGACGTTCCTAATTTTTTAGATGAAGAATATGCCAGCCAGATCCCCAAAGACAAACTGTTGATTGTTTGCACAGGATCGCAAGGCGAGGCGCGGGCGGCCTTGGCGCGCATTGCCAATGATGATCACCCCCGGATTTCAGTTTCCAAGGGCGATGTGGTGATTTTTTCATCTCGGAAAATCCCCGGCAACGAAGTTTCCATCAGCACTTTGCAGAACAAATTGGTGCGCATTGGTGTTGAAATTATCACCGACAAAGATGCTTTTATTCATGTTTCAGGCCATCCGGCCAGAGATGAAATGTTGGAAATGTACCAGACGATAAAGCCTGAAATTTCCATTCCTGTGCATGGCGAACTGAGGCACTTAATTGAGCATGCGGCGCTTGCCAAAACATGTCATGTGAAGCAAGCGGTCATCACCGAAAACGGCGGCATGATCCGGCTGGCTCCGGGGCCTGCCGAAATTATTGATAACGTGCACAGCGGTCGACTAGCCTTGGAAGGTGGGCGATTGGTAAAGTTGGACAGTGAACTTATTCGCGGACGCACCCGCGCCCTTTGGAATGGCACTGCAACGGTTACAGTTGTTGTGGACAAGGTTGGCCATTTGTTGGGGGATGTTCAAATTTCGACGATAGGTCTGTTGGAGTCCGATGATTTTGATTTTGAAGACGAAGCCTTAGATTGCGCCGAAGACGCCGTGGAACGTTTAAGCCATAAAGATCGACGCGATGATGCCAAGGTGTCCGAAGCCGTGCGCATTGCGGTGCGACGCTATTTTCGGAGACAGTTTAAGAAAAACCCAGTCACGACCGTTCATTTGGTGAGAGTTTAGATATGATTGGTTGCTTAAATCATATAGCGATTGCGGTTCCTGATTTGGAACAGGCCGCCGCGAAATACCGTGATATCTTGGGGGCCAAGGTGTCAAAGCCCATGGCTTTGCCGGAACACGGCGTGACCACAGTGTTTGTCGAATTGCCCAATACAAAACTGGAATTGTTAGAGCCCTTGGGCGAACAGTCCTTGATCTTGGACTTTCTCAAACGTAATCCAGAGGGTGGCGTTCATCACCTTTGTTTCGAAGTCGAAGATATTGCTTTAGCCAAAACCAAGCTTTTAGCCAAAGGCGTGCGCATACTTGGACACGGAGAACCGCGCATGGGGGCTCACAAAAAACCCGTTTTGTTTCTACATCCCAAGGATTTTTGCGCTACACTGATCGAAATCGAAGAAAAATAAGAATGCTTTTCGGGGGGGAAGTATTTATGGTCGATAAAAAAGATTTTAAAATGACCGGGATTAGTCAAATTAAAATCAAGAAAAAAGCAATTTGGTGGACCGTTTTTGTCCTTGTTCTTTTTTGTGCAATTGCTGGTATTATGTTGTGGATTTCGTCAACGTCTCGCCCGCCAACGGTGAACACGGGCGGATATACGAATGGAAATGATTGGTGATAATTATGGCTTATAAGCCTCCAAAAGTTAAACTGAGTCCAAGGGTCGTGAAATATGTGTGCATTTATTTGTCCGTCATGTTTTTTCCTGCGGTGATTATGATGTTTGTGATTAAGGCCGATATGCTCGGTTTCTTTTAACCGTGGCGGATGATCCCAATTGGTATTGTGATGTTGCCAGTGAAGACGAATTACACCGGCCTTATCATGATACGGAATACGGTTTTCCGGGTCAGGACGAAGCACAGCTTTTCGAGCTGTTATGCTTGGAAATCTTTCAAGCAGGACTGTCTTGGGAATTGGTGTTGAAAAAGCGCCAATCCACGTTCGAAGCTTTCAAAAGATTTGACGTCGACCGGGTGGCTGGTTTTCAAGAAGAAGACATAAAACGTCTACTAGCTAATCCTGGAATTATTCGCAACCAATTGAAAATAAAGTCTATTATTCATAATGCTCAGGTCTGCAAAGACTTGCGTAAAAGCCACGGTGGCTTCGCTAAATGGCTTGCATCCCACCACCCGCTGGATCATTCCGCATGGGTCAAAACGTTTAAAAAGACATTTAAATTTACCGGCCCCGAAGTGGCGAACGAGTTTTTAATGAGTACCGGATATCTTAAAGGCGCGCATAGAGAAAGCTGTCCTGTTTATGCTATAATTGCGAAAACCCAACCGCCTTGGATGGACGTGTGATGATGAAGAAAACAGCATTAATTTTGAGCGTTTTTTTGTTGAGTAATCCGGCTCTTGCCGCAAAAGATTCAAAAGTGTCCGTAAGCTTAAAAGACTGCCAGCAGCTGACCAAGTCTGTGTCGGGTGCTGATGTGGCCTATCAGCCCGGTGTTGATGTTCAAGGAAACCCCGTGGTGCCCGCCGAAGGCGACTTTGGGGCGACACATGTTTTTAAATTGCCCAAAACCATCACCATTGATTTTGGGATTGATTTGGCCGGCAAATACGGAATCAGCGGGACAGGGGAACAAACCGCCACCGCGCCCATTTTTAAAATCGATTATGATTTGGCTGCGGGGGACTTAACGGTCAATGGCAAACCTTTAACCAAGGGCGATTCGCGTGCCATCGTAAAAGCATGTCAGTTGTTATTAGAGGGTAAAAACGGCGGAAAATAACGGATATAAGTTGCGGCGTTGCTCCTTTCGGCACAATACCTTAGACTTGGAAAAATTTTCTCCATTGGATTTAGGCGTTAAATATATGTTTTCCGCATTTGAGTGGATGATGGCCATTCGCTACCTAAGAGCGCGGCGTAAAGAAGGCTTCGTTTCGGTGATCGCTTGGTTTTCTCTGTTGGGCATTGCCATCGGTGTGGCAACGCTGATCATCGTTATGAGCGTCGTGAACGGTTTTCGAGCCGAACTTATGAACCGCATTTTGGGACTCAATGGGCATGTGAATGTTTATTCCACCGTCGGCACCATGACGGATTTTCAAACCAAGGCGGATATTGTTTTGAAAGTTCCGGGTGTGGTTTCGGCGTCCCCGTTGATCGAAGGCCAAGTGATGGCAACCCATAACGGTCAAGCCAGAGGTGCCGTCATGCGGGGCATTAAATCTGATGATTTGCGCCGCCGAAAGATTTTGTCGAGCAATATTAAATCGGGCAGCCTGGATGATTTTGGGGCGGATGATTCGATTATTATTGGTACTGAAATGGCACGTCGTCTGGGCGCGCGCGTGGGGGATAAAATCACCATCATTTCGCCAAAGGGTCAAGCCACGGCCTTTGGTACCGTGCCGCGCATGCGGGCTTTTCGCATTGCCGCAACGTTTTCTATCGGCATGTTTGAATACGATTCTGGCTTTGCCTTTATTCCGTTACATGCCGCTCAAGTGTATTTTCAAATGCCCGACACCGTAAGCAATCTGGAAGTCTTTGTCCAAGACCCCCATAAAACCGTCGAAGTCGGACTGGCGATTAAGAAAGCGCTGAACAACAAGGCACGTGTTTACGATTGGCAAAAAACCAATGCCAGCTTCTTTAACGCCATTCAGGTGGAACGCAATGTGATGTTCTTGATTTTAACCCTGATCATTGTTGTTGCGGCCTTTAACATCATTTCCAGCCTGATTATGTTGGTCAAAGACAAGGGCCGTGATATTGCGATTTTGCGCACCATGGGGGCCACACGCGGCATGATTATGCGGATATTCTTTATCGCCGGTGCATCAATTGGTGTGTTTGGGACTTTGGGTGGATTTGGTTTGGGGTTATGGTTTTCGCTTAACATCGAAAATATTCGCCAATGGATTCAATCAATTACGGGGACAGAACTGTTTGCCGCCGAAATTTACTTTCTCTCGCAATTGCCCGCCAAGGTCGATCCCATGGAAGTGTTGGCCACGGTATTGATGGGTTTGGGCTTGTCATTTTTAGCCACCTTATATCCGTCGTGGCGAGCGGCACGTTTGGATCCAGCCGAGGCTTTGCGTTATGAGTAACGGCGAAATCTTGAAATTTGCGGGTGTGGTGCGCAACTTTGGGCGCGGGCACACGGAACTGCATGTTCTCAAAGGGGCGGACTTAACCATTGGGTCCGGTGAAATTGTGGCTTTGGTGGGGCCCAGTGGATCTGGGAAATCAACTTTGTTGCAAATCGCCGGATTGTTGGAAAAACCGGATGCGGGCGAAGTTTATATTGCGGGCGAAGCCTGCTCGAAGCTCAATGACGATCGCCGCACCGAAATTCGCCGTAAACATTTGGGATTTGTGTATCAATACCATCATTTGTTGCCCGAGTTTTCGGCGGTCGAAAATATCGTTATTCCTCAAATTATTGCAGGCTTAAGCAAGCCTTTGGCGCGCGAACGAGCGTTGCAATTGTTGGAAACGTTGGGCCTCACGGATCGCATCACGCACCGCCCCGCCGAACTCAGTGGCGGCGAACAACAACGGGTCGCCATCGCCAGAGCCCTTGCCAACGCGCCAAGCTTGTTGTTGGCTGATGAGCCCACGGGGAATTTGGACCCGGACACGGCGGATAGTGTGTTTAATATTTTGTTGAACCTTACCCGACAAGTCGGCCTTACCGCGCTGATCGCCACCCACAACATGGATCTGGCATCCCGGATGGACCGCATCGTCAAGGTCGAAGACGGTCATTTAATCGAAGCTTAAACGCCAGCGCCAGTAATCGAAGCTTAAACGCCAGCGCCAATATAGGGGTGACGGGTAACTTCATTCCTAAATCATAAAATGTGTCGTTATGATCTAATTACGGAATTATGATCAGTATTATTCTTGCTTTAAGAGTGTGTTTTTAAGGCGCTTTAGCAATCCAATGTTCACAACCAAGCCCAACACGATGAGTGTGCATCCTGCGGCTTTGATCGGCGTCAGGGTTTCGCCTAAAATTATGGCGGCCGAGGTCATGCCAAAGGCCGGAACCAGCA